>NZ_JBAWAC010000177.1:0-1777 GCF_049589095.1 Haladaptatus sp.
GTGCTGTTCGAGGTATTTGGCGACTTCCTGTCGTGCCATATACACACAACATTTCCCACATATTATCAATTTATTCAATCTATTTTAACAAGAAAATAATTATTGGAAACCTCATCTCCTGTGATAAAATCCGATTTCGGCCACAAATAACATCCCTACCTTGCTAATTCAGCCCATCATACCATATAATTAGCCGTCTAATGAATGGCCATGTATCTCGCACACAGATACGTGGTTAGCGAGGTGAACTACTGATGGCGCTTCTGGCACTCGCGGTTGCGTTCGTCATTCTCGCCATCATCGCTGCCGTGCTCGGCGCGGGTGGTATCGCTGGCATGTCGATGAACATCGCCAAGTGGCTGGTAATTGTGTTCCTCGTACTGGCGGTGCTATCGTACGTCTTCTGAGTACGCGCGAACCGATTCGAACTCGTTTTTTTGGATGGCGTCCGCGACCGCAGATACGTCCACGTCGCTGACGAGCTGCGGGTACTTCCGCTCGAAGAACCCGACCACGTTCCGAACGTCGCGTTCGAGGAACTCCGCTGCGTTCTGGTGATCGGTCGGGATACCCTGGGGCCAGTCGAAGATGGTGATCCCCTCGCTGTTGACGAACACGTTGTACTCGCTCATGTCCGCGTGCACGTAGCCCGCTTGGTAGGCGTCGCTCACTTCACGGAGCACGAGGTCCAGAACCGGGACGACCTGCGCGTCCTCGAACTTCGAGCGCGCGAGTTCGACGCCGTCGATCTTCTCCATGATGATCGCGTGGCGGTTGTGGTCGATGGGGCGCGGGACGCTCACGTCGGGGTACAGCGTTTCGAGGATGCCGTACTCCCGCTCGGCGGCCTTCCGGGCCGTGTAGAGCCACGAGACGTGCTCGTTGTCGGAGGTGTAATCGCGCTCCTTCATCACCTCGCGGAAGTTCGTGTACCCCTCGCGGTGGTACTTCAACGCGAGCGGCCGGAACGACTGTACCTCGTACACGTCGCTTTCCTTCCCGACGCCGAGCGGCGAGCCGACGCCCTGAATCGTCTCGCGTTCGGAAAACGTCCGGAGCGCGAGCGCGTCGTATCCCTCGAACGTCAGGGTGTAGCCCTCGTACTGAATGGTCTTGCGCTGGAGCAGTTCGCGGTCGAGACAGCGGTCGATTCGATACTCGACCTCCTCGGCAGTCAGCCGTGAAAAGTTTGGAATCTTCTCCTTTTGCACCCATTCGCTGAAGCGCATCCCCTGCTCGACGCCGGAGAGGAGATAGAAATCCTCCGGCTCCAACTCCGCCATCTCGGGTGCGACGTTCCGAACCATCGCGTTCGCCTACTCGTCCGGCGCGTAAGGGCGTTGCGCCACGGCTCGACGGGAACGGTCGGTCGAAAACAACCTGTAAGTCGATCGTATCGTTACTGACCATCATGGACGTGTACGATGCGGAGGCCGCCCGTCGTGAGGAAGCGACCTATCGGACGCCTGGTGCCGTCGAACGTCGTCGCCGCGTGCGCGAGGTGCTCTCCCCCGATATCGGCGACGTCGTTCTCTCGCTCGGACCGGGTCCGGGATTCGAACCCGCAGAGTTGGCGAACGACTACGATGTCGAGTCCGTCATCGGCGTCGAACGGAGCCAAGCCATGCTTGCACTGGCGGCCGAGCGATGTGGGGCGGACGAAGACGTGGAACTACTGGCGGGTGAGGCGACGGGGCTTCCACTCGTCGACGAATCGATCGACGCCGCGCTCTCCGTGCAGGTGTACGGCTACGTCGATGCCCTCGAAACGGCCCTC
>NZ_JBAWAC010000178.1:0-5382 GCF_049589095.1 Haladaptatus sp.
TCACAAATTCGATTGGAACGTGTGCAGGATATTGCCTTCTCACAATCACTTCCGGAACGCATCTTCGATTACGGGACGGTGAAGATACACACCGCCGGACCGTCGACGAACAACATCATTTTTGAGAACGTTTCCAACCCACAATCTATCAACGGACTGTTGACTGAACAGTTGGATAAAGTCTCTCCGCGGCAGTGATCTCTGACTCGCTGATTTTCGACGTACAAACTTCGACAACAGAACATACGCGGTTTGAAACGATCTGAAACGGTGCACGACGAGTTTCTCCTTTTATTACCCCCCGGGGATATGGCCGAATCGAGGAAAGCGAAAAATGAGCCAAACTGACAGCGCCTCTCTTTGGACAGGTTCCCAAGAATTCGAGGGTTCTTTGAAGACTCTCCTGGTTGCGGCACGCCGTGGTGCGGTCACGTTCGACCGCTCGTGGACGTTCCGCCGCGAGGACGATCATCCCGACCTCATGGTCGAAGTGACGCGACTGGCGAGTGACCCCGAGACCACACATACCTGTAGGGAGCACGCACCTACGATGGACGAAACGGAGTTCGAAACCAAACTGTCATCCCTACTCCGAGGCGCACATCGGTCCGGAATCGGCTTCGATCGTGCGTGGACCTTCCGGTGTACTGATGGTCTCGACCTGATGGTTGAAATCACGCAACTCGCCAAACGGTAAAAAAGCCTTCCCCCTCCAAACGACTGATACCCCCGTTTTTACGCCGCTTCGATGTTCTGTAGCTTGCCGATCGGCTGTCGTTCCTCTGCAATCGGCTTGAGGCGGTCTACTTGGGGATCGAGCCATCCACCGATCCATTGGGTCTCGATGCGGAGATAATCGTCCGCGAAGGTTTTCACCAGTATGGTAAATCGGTCGTTCGTTCGGTCGATATCGTGCACGTGGCAATCGATAGTGACGTCACCGACGGTGACACGGAGGGGGTCTTCGATTTCGAGGCCGACGAACGAGTCGACGAGATCGGAAACCTTGTGGCGGCTTTCGGTCGCACTCATTACAACTAGCGCTTCTTTCCCCATCTCTAAAAAGGGGGAATACGGTTTCACACTGTTCTATTCGTTTGTCGACAACAGGGAAACCGGTACTGTCTTGCGTTTCATCCGTTTTATTATAGAATAAGTATCATTCTATCCGTCCCTATATAAAGAGTGGGAGCACGAAGGTCAACATCTTTTACCGCATCCCCGAAATGATATGTTAGAGATGGTTTGGGAGTGCCGCGACGTGAGCGAGGGAGCAGAATGAAACAAGTTGCCAATCATACGGTCAAGGAAGCGGACGGCTGTTACAGTGGTATTCCGGTCCGTATCGAGGATTATCGGCTCCAACGCAACGTCTACGGTGGGATCGAATGGTCGGATGGGGTTGAATCGGTGATCTGCCGTCGAGTCGGTGATCAGTGGCAAGCCCTCGTCGTTCAGAACGGGGAGACACGAACGCTCTTCCCCGGACTCGGGTCACAAAACCACGCCCTGTGGTTGGCGCGTGAGTATCTGGAGTTCGGACAGACGTACGATGGTATGGATGTTTGGGAAGATCTCCCATCCCGAGAGCGGTCGAATCCGTTCCGTGACATGATTTCGTCCACGCAGAACTCGTTCCGCGTGTAGTCCGCTCGTTAGCCCGTGAATAATTATACGCCTTCTAGCGGAAGATACTGCTATGCAGGCAATCGTTCTGGCCGCAGGTGAGGGTACACGAATGCGACCGCTATCCGCATCGTGTCCGAAGCCCATGTTGCCGGTTGCAGAGGAACCACTTGTCGCTCACACGGCGCGAGCCGCCGTCGAAGCGGGTGCCGAAGAACTCGTTCTCGTCGTCGGCTACGAGGCTGACACCGTCCGGGAGTACTTCGGCGCGGAGTACGCCGGAATCCCGGTCAAATATTCGGTACAGGAAGAGCAACGTGGAACGGCCGACGCGGTTCGCGCGGCCCGTGAACACATCAACGGGCCGTTTGCCGTCCTCAACGGCGACAATCTCTACGATACCGCTGCCGTCAAAAAGCTACTCTCGAACGGTCCCGGTGTGGGGACGTACCGAGTCGATGATCCTTCGAATTACGGCGTCATCTCGACGGATGGTGATCGTGCGACGGGCATCGTCGAAAAACCGGACAACCCGCCGACGGACCTTGCCAACACTGGTGCATACGTGTTCCCTGAAGAAGCGCGTGACTGGCTCGACGTCGGTGAGAGCGAACGCGGCGAGTTCGAAATCACGGACGTAGTGGAGCGCGTCATCGAGGAATACGACGTCACTGCCGTCGAAGTCGAACGATGGCTCGACGTGGGCCGCCCGTGGGAACTGCTCGAAGCGAACGAATGGAAAATCGGAGAGTTGGAACGCGATATCAGTGGGGATGTGAGCGATGGGTCCACGATTACGGGGGATGTAGTCGTCGAGGAGGGTGCAACGGTCAAATCCGGCGTCGTCATCGAGGGACCGGCGCTGATCCGTTCGGATGCAACCATCGGACCGAACGCGTACATCCGGGGTGCAACGCTCGTGGATGAAGGCGCAAAAGTCGGCCACAGCGTCGAGGTGAAAAACAGCGTCTTGTCGCCAGGTGCGACGGTCGGTCACCTCTCCTATGTCGGTGATAGCGTCCTCGGTCGTAACGTGAACTTCGGTGCGGGAACGAACGTGGCCAATCTCCGTCACGACGGTAAGTCGGTCAAACACACGGTGAAAGGTGACCGAGTTTCCACTGGACGGCGGAAGTTCGGTGTCGTCGTCGGCGACAACGTGAAAACGGGCATCAACACCAGTCTCTATCCAGGTGTCACGCTCTCGGAAGGTGCGATGACGCTCCCGAACGAGGAAGTCTCTCGGGACAAGTAACTCCGCGCTGTCTGTTATCTTCGGCTATGGAATGAAGTGAGAAGTAGAGGTGCGCGTTAGCACTACCGCATTTCCTCTCGGGCGAGGTCGGCTTCGACGGGGTCGTTGGCACGTCCCTTCTTCACTTCGGTCGCAGTCATACATTCGAAACAGCCGTAGACTTCGTTTCGGTTGTTCCCGAACACGCGGGCGAATTGGGGAGTCACGAACGAGCTACAGTTACGACACTGCGTATCGGCCATCGTGCTACCGTCGACGTTTCGGGAACCGTTCATGTCTATCGACATTGTATCCCATGCTTCACAGGGTACCACTATTATTATCCAGCAATTAAGGAGCTGAAACGGACTGGAACTATGTCGAATATCTGTAGTGTTCCAACTGTTTCACCTTGCCTGTGCTGGGTTTTTAAATATCGATCTAACTATATGAATCTTCTTCATGTGGCGATCGAGCACCGTTAGGTTTCGCGCCTTCGAGGTATACAATGTTGCCACGACCGACGCGCAATCGATTGATGTCACCCCTTTCTTCCATTCTGGAGAGCAGTCTGCTTACCTTCGACTTCGACCACCCGGTTTTCTCGACGATATCCACCTGTTTCATCCGGTCTCGATTATTGCGCAGGAGTTTCAACACTTGACCTTCGTCGGTGAGGATGTTTTCGTCACCGTCGGCATCGCCTTCCTCTGATTTCGTTACCGGTATCGAGGTGGTTCCCGATTCGGGGACCGGTGTCGGTGGATCGGGGTCGTCGCGACCGACCCGCCAGAGCAAGGCTGCAGCGCCGAAAATACCGATACCGACGACACCGACGAGCAGGAGTTGTATTCCCGAAAGACCGTTCGACTGCTGGTGTTTCGTTGCCGTCGTCGTTTTCGACGCTTGCGTAGTCGATCTCGCAACGTTCGGGTTCATCGGCTCGGGATCTTTTGCATCGTTGACGCCGTCCCCATCGCTATCCGCCTTGTTCGGGTTCGTTCCGCTGAGTATCTCCTTTCCGTCGAGTATACTGTCGTTATCGCTGTCCTTGCTGACTGGGTTCGTTCCCCATTTGTTGACTTCCTCCCCGTCGTTGAGTCCGTCGCTGTCCATGTCCGAATCGTTGAGGGCGTCAGCTGGCCAACCATTCTCTTGTATTTTGTCGGCCTCGAACTCGTTCGTCAGGCCGTCTTGGTCGTAGTCTCCCCCTTTCGTGATGACCGTCTGGTTGATCGTTCGACTGTCGATGATCGGAACGTCGCTTCCGAACGTGGGTCTCAGTCGGAAATAGAGCGTCCGTTTTCCGGTTTCGCTCGCGTTGGTACCGTTGAGTGTGACGGTCGTGGTCGAACCGTTTCCGACGGTCGCACTTTGACAGACGACGCTGTGGGGGTCCTTGCCGTTGTAACTTTCCAGTAGGCAAACCGAATACTTCGACACGTTCGAATTTATACGGAATTTTACATCGGCGGTGTACCGTTCGGACTGCCAAACGTACGTCGTCTCGTTCGTTTTCGTGACGACGGCATCTCCGGTTCGATGTATCGAGATAATCCGTCCGGTATCTGTCCCATCCGTCCCCCCTGCTGTTGCCGGAACCACGGCGACACCGACGACGAGGAAAACGACAAGGATAGCATGGATAACCAACCAAATATGGTTCCGGTGACCGAACATTTGTTTCGAGTACGTAGTCGGACGCTTAGTTCCTTCGCCATATAGTTCTACGTCAGACAAAATTGATATGAATTCATTCTAAATTATTAAAACATATAAAACCTGTCTCACAAGACGATTCGTTTCGGACGTTTGTCGTTAACGGAGGGCGATCTGCATGGCGGATATCATCGCGTACAGTCCGACGACGAATGCACCGAGAAGGTTGGTCGATGCGGCCGAGACGAGCGGTGCGTTCAACCACGCTGCTGCGAACGTTCCCGCGCTGACTGCGGTTGCCCAGCGGTAGTAACTGAACCAGCGGTCGTTATCCGACTCGACGTCGATTTCGGTTTCCGATGTTTCGGACTCGATAGACGGTTCGAGGTATGGATCGAATTCGTCGGCCAGATCGTCACGTTCGACGATTCCACGACTCTTGTTGTACTCGATGATGCCTTCGCTGTCGAGTTTCGGGAGATGCGACTGATAGAGTGCGATGTACACGCGTTGGCGTTCGTCCGAAGCGAGTGCTTGAACGGTGGTGTCGTTTTCCCATGCGGCGACTTGTTCCGCGAGGTCGCGCATTTCCACGGGGTTGTCGTGCTCTTTGAGATACCGTAGGGCGTGTCGCCGTCGTTGTGTCTGAAGGATGTGGAAGATCTTGTCCTTCGTGAGGTTTTTCGATTCGTTCTCGTTCGGCAACGACGGGGCTTCAGAGAGAGTTTGCGTCGTAGCGCTCATGTTTCTTCGACGGTATCCAGACGGGGATACATCATAAAATAGACCGACCCTCTCGCTTTCTTGCACGCCGTTGCATTCCGTTTACGTCTTGCGATTGTACGGTTTGAACGGAGTGAACC
>NZ_JBAWAC010000179.1:0-13831 GCF_049589095.1 Haladaptatus sp.
GTGAGTACTTCGTCCGGCAGACGGAGTCCGGGTACGAGTTGGGCCACGCCGGAACGCGGGTCATCACGGCCGCGAATCCGACGGCATCGAGCGAGGACGGTGCGGACGGCGGCGACAGTGCGTGCCCCGTTTGCGGCAAGCGCGACTGCGAGAAGTTGTTTCACGTCCATCTGACGCCGGGATCGTTCTGACTCGACTCCCTCTCGTTGGCGTCGCGTTCGTCGGCGACGTGCGCGACCGGAACAAAGTATAATTCTACACGGTCTGTCGATTCGGTATGGACGATTCCTCGGAACCCTTCGGCCCGAACCGACAGAACGAGGTGTACGCTGGCGGCATGCTCGCCGATCAAACGCCCGATTTGCCGACTTCCCCCGAAGCGCTCGCCGAACTCGCACGCGAGAACCTCTCCCCGGAAGCCCACGCCTACGTCGCCGGGTCCGCCGGGTCCGAAAGCACGAAGGACGAGAACCGCCGCGCCTTCGACCGCTGGCGTATCGTCCCCCGGATGCTCCGCGACGTGTCCGAACGCGACCTCTCGGTCGAAATTCTCGGTCAAACTCTCCCCGTTCCCGTCATGCTCGCCCCCGTCGGCGTCCAATCCATCATCCATGAGGAGGGCGAACTCGCCACCGCGCGGGCCGCCGCCGAACTCGACGTTCCGCTCGTGTTGAGTTCCGCCTCGTCCGAGACGATGGAGGACGTTTCCGAGGAACTGGGCGACACGCTCGGCTGGTTCCAACTCTACTGGAGCGCCGACAGGGACGTCGCCGCGAGTTTCCTCTCACGGGCCGAGGACGCGGGCTACGAGGCCGTCGTCGTGACGCTCGACACGCCGATGATGGGCTGGCGCGAGCGCGACGTGGACCACGCCTACCTCCCGTTCCTCGACGGCGAGGGTGTAGCGAACTACCTCAGCGACCCCGCGTTTCGTGAATCGCTCGACTCGCCACCCGAGGAGGATACGAGTGCCGCCCTCTGGCGGTTCACCGAGATATTCGGCGACCCGTCGCTATCGTGGGACGACCTCGCGTTCCTCCGCGAACACACCGACCTCCCGGTCGTGCTGAAGGGAATCCTCCATCCGGACGACGCACGGGAAGCGATCGAGCGCGGCGTGGACGGGGTGGTCGTCTCGAACCACGGCGGGCGACAGGTGGATGGCGCTATCGGCGCGCTCGATGCGCTTCCGACTATCGTGGACGAAGTCGGCGACGAAGTTCCCGTCCTCTTCGACAGCGGCATCCGTCGCGGCGCGGACGCCGTCCGTGCCATCGCGCTCGGCGCGGACGCGGTTCTGCTCGGCCGACCGTACATCTACGGACTCGGAATCGCGGGCCAGGACGGCGTGCGGGAAGTTCTGCGAAATTTCCTCGCGGACCTCGATCTGACGCTGGCGCTGTCCGGACACACCTCGTTCGACGAACTGTCCCGTTCGACCCTGCGCGAAATCGAGCGGTGAGCGCTTCCGGCCGCTTACCCGGGTCCACTGGTGAGGAAACCCTTTGGGGGTCGCGGCCGTATCGAAGACGGGTATGGGGGGAGAAAAGACGATACTGGGGGGAGAAGATTCGTACGACATCGAATCGTGGGAGCCACGGACGCGGATGGATCGGTTCTCGTTGCGGTTGTACGGCTTCCTCGCGGGTGCGACGCGCAGCGTCACGCTCGCGCTCGCGTTGGCGTTCGTTTTCATCGAACTCGGATTGGTCGCGACGACGCTCATCGACCGTCCGATTCTCGGCTTGCTCTCGTTCGTCTCCATCGTCCCGGCGCTCCTCCTCGCGGTCTATATCTGGCGTGCCGACCCGACTGAACGGGAACCGATTCCCACGCTCGTCGCCACCTTCCTCCTCGGCGTGGTCTTCGCCGCCTTCGCTGCGGTCATCAACACGCTCGGAATGGGCGTCCTGAACGACGTCGGCATCGAAACGCTCGCCATCGTTCCCTTCTTCTTCCTCGTCGTCGGGCCGGTCGAGGAGACGGTGAAGTGGCTCGCCGTTCGGTTCCACGCCTACCGCACGCCACACTTTCAGACCGCCGTCGACGGTGCCGTCTACGGGGCGATGGCCGGACTGGGCTTTGCGACCATCGAAAACCTGACCTACGTCGTCGGGACGGTCGGAACCAACGGCGGTACCGCCGTCACCGTCTCGGGTGTCGCAGTGACGCGCGCCATCGTCGGCCCGAACCACGTGCTCTGGGCGGCCATCTCGGGCTACTACCTCGGGTTGGCGAAGATAGTCTCCTCGAACCGTGGGCCGATAATCGTCAAGGGAATCGCCATCCCCGCGTTCCTCCACGGGTTTTACAACTCGACCGCCGGGTTCGTGACGAACCTACTGTCGTCGATATTCGGCGGTGACGCGTTAGCCTGGTTGCTCGTCTACGTGCTCGTCTTCTCGGGACTCGTCGCGTCCTACCTGTTCCGAAAGATTCGCCGGGCACGCGAGTATTACGAGGATCAAATGCGATTGGGATGGCTGTGAGACGAGGGCCAAGTGCGGTTGGGGTGGTTGTGAGGATCGAGGATTTCCAGTCAGGCACCCGACCGACGCTGCCGCGTCGTATCGAGACGCTCGTGCAACCAGCCACCGACGAACCCGCAGGCCATCCCGACGAACAGCAGGACGATAGGCATGATGAGCAAAGTAACGACCGCCGCCGCAACCGAAATCACGCCCATCAGCCACGAGTTCCCGACGGCATCGACGAGGGCCGGATTCCCCCACCACTCGACCAACCCGGTTCCGGCGTTCCAAACGGCGATGGGAACCCCGCCGACGATGCCGGTCACGGCCCCCACACGAGTTCCGCGTATCGACCGCGGGCCGTAGCGATAGCCAGAGAGTACACAGGCGACGGCCAGTGGTGTCACCGAAACGGGGTCCGGAGACAGTAGCCAGTTGTAACCGACGGTAAACGGGATGGAAGCGACGCCGAGGAGGACGGCGGTTCGGAACCGGTGGTCGCGCAGGTCACGGAGGGTTCGGGACGCGATCATCGGTTGAATATTTATCATTTTGTGGCTTAGCTCTTTCCCGCTCGCGGACGAAAAATCGATCTTCTCCGGTCGTTACTGCTGCTGCAGTTCGAACTTCTGTACCTTCCCGGTCGTCGTGCGCGGGAGATCGTCCACGAAGACGACTTCGCGTGGGTGTTTGTACGCCGCGAGGTTGTCGAGACAGAACTGTTGTATCTCGTCTTCGGTCACGTCCGCATCCGGCGTGAGGACGACGAAGGCTTTCACGGTCTCGTTGCGCCGTTCGTCGGGAATCCCGACGACGGCGACGTCGGCCACGGCGGGGTGTTCGAAGAGGAGTTCTTCCACTTCGCGCGGGTAGACGTTGTAGCCCGCCGTGTTGATCATGTGCTTCTTCCGATCCACGACGTAGAAGAAGCCGTCCTCATCCCAGTAACCGATGTCGCCCGTGTGGAACCACCGCTTTCCGTCCGCTTCGGTGAACGCATCCGCCGTCGCGTCCGGGAGGCCAGCGTAGCCCCGCATCACGTTTGGACCCGCGATCACGATTTCGCCGGTCACGTCGTCCAGTTCCGCGTCGTCCTCGGCGAGCGGCCCTTTCTCGACGGGCGGCAGTTCCTCGTAGTCGTCGGTCACGATGCGAGCGCTGACGCCGTCGATGGTTCGACCGATACTGCCCACCCGACGGCCCTTGTCGGGCGTGTTGAAGTGCGTAACGGGGCTCGTCTCGGTCAGGCCGTACCCCTCGTAAATCTTCGCGTCGTACAGTTCCTCGAACCGACGAAGTACTTCGATGGGGATGCCACCGCCGCCGACACCGGCCATCCGGATGGACGAGAGGTCGAACTCGGCGGCGTTCGGTTGGTTGATGATGTCGTTGTACATCGCGGGAACGCCGTGCATCATCGTCAACTCGGCGTCCTGAATGAGGGAGAGCGCCTGCTGGGCGTCCCACGTCGGCAGCGGGTAGAAAATCCCGCCGCTAAACAGCGTCGCGTTCATGCAGACCGTCATGCCGTAGATGTGGAACAGCGGGAGGACGCCCAACAGCGAGTCGTCCGGTCCGACGCCGTCCGGCGCGAGGGCCGCCGCCCCGTGCGCGTTCGAGGTGAGGTTTCGATGGGTGAGTTCCACCCCTTTCGGCGTGCCCGTCGTTCCGCTGGTGTAGGGCTGAACGGCGAGGTCGTCGTCCTCGCGCGGTTCGACTTCGCCGTCCCCCTCGGCGAGGAAGTCACCGAAGAAGGTCGCGTCCCCCGGACCGAGCGAAACGACGTGTTCCACGTCGGTTTCGTCCCGTACCTCCTCCACGAACGGGACGAGGTCCGGAAGCGTCACGACGACTTTCGCGCCGCTGTCGGCGAGCAGGTGGCTGATCTCCCGCGTTCGATATTGCGGGTTCATCGGCACCACGACGCCGCCCGCCGCGAGCGTCCCGTGGAACGTGACCACGAACTCGGGCGTGTTCGGAAGATAGACGGCGACACGGTCGTCCACCCCGACGTCCCGTTCCGCCAATCCCGCGGCGAACCCGCTGATCTGCGCCCAGAGATCTTCGTACGTCAACTCCCTATCGTCGGTGACGATGGCCAAATCGTCCGGCTGTTCGGAAACCGTGTCCCCCACCGACGTGGTAAGATTCACCATGAACAACTGTAAGAAGGGCACCCTCATAAAACATCATTGTAAATTCGTATCGGATGGTTGATCTGCCGTGGTACTCCGAGAGGAACCCTACAAAGTGGGTTCGCTCGTTAAGAGGATCGTCCTCGTTTTCTCCCCATGCACGTTCACTGGCATCGGCGCGACCTCCGGGTTGAGGATAACCGGGCGCTTTCGATGGGTGATACCGTCCTCCCGGTGTTCATCTTCGACGACGAGGTTCTCGCCCACGCGGCCCCACCTCGGGTGTCGTTCATGTGTTCGGCGCTCGAATCGCTGCGTGAGTCCTACCGTGAACGCGGCGGCGACCTGCTGATCGTCCGCGGCGACCCGCGCGAGGACCTGCCGCGAATCGCCGAGGCGTGTGACGCCGACGCCGTCGTCTGGAACCGGGATTACTCCGGGTTGGCGAAGACACGCGACGCGGACGTTCGGGACGCGCTGGATGACGCGGAAATCGAGCATCGAGCGTTTCACGACGCGCTCCTACATACGCCGGGTTCCATTACGACGAACAAAGGGGAGTACTACTCCGTCTACACCTACTTCTGGAAGAAGTGGCGCGACCGGGACAAGGACGCGCCGTTCGACGCCCCCGACGAAATCGTCTCGCCGGAGGAAGTGGTTGGCGAGGCCGACGGCGCGATTCCGTCCCTCGCCGACCTCGGATTCGAGGAACCCGAGGGGAACATCCCCCCCGCCGGAACAGAGGCGGCCCGCGACCTCGCGGCCGAATTCTGCGAGCGGGACGTGTATCGGTACGACGACGCCCGCGACTATCCCGCCCGCGAATCGACTTCGCGTCTCTCGCCGCATCTCAAGTTCGGGACAATCGGAGTTCGGGAACTGTGGGAGACGACGGAGGAGGCGAAAAACGACGCCGAGAGCGCGAGCGATGCCGACTCAGTCGAGGAGTTTCAGGGGCAACTCGCGTGGCGGGAGTTCTACATGCACGTGTTGGACGACAACCCGGACGTGGTCGTGGAGAACTGCAAGGACTACCAGTACGACATCGCGTGGCGCGACGACCCGGACGGCGTGCGGGCGTGGAAGAACGGGAAGACGGGCTATCCCATCGTGGACGCCGGAATGCGCCAACTGCGCGAGGAAGCGTGGGTGCACAACCGCGTTCGCATGATCGTCGCCTCGTTTCTGACGAAGGACCTGCTGGTGGATTGGCGCGAGGGCTACGACTGGTATCGCCAGAAACTCGTGGATCACGACACCGCGAACGACAACGGCGGGTGGCAGTGGGCCGCCTCGACCGGTACCGACGCACAGCCTTACTTCCGCATCTTCAACCCGATGACGCAGGGCGAGCGCTTCGATTCCGACGCGACGTACATCAAGCGGTTCGTCCCCGAATTGGAGGACGTCCCCCCGGACAAGATTCACGATTGGAACGAACTCGACCCCGACGAACGGGAGACGCTCGCTCCCGGCTACCCCGGCCCAATAGTGGATTACGGGGAGCGCCGGGAGATGGCCATCACGATGTTCGAAAACGCGAGGGGGTAGTCAGGGAATCGGAAATCGTGGTGGTACCGTTCACGAACCTCAAAGGATCGAACGGTGATGAAGCGTCGTCTTTTATTCGGGTAACTTTCGGTTGTTCGACAGTATGCCGTGTTGACCGTCGAGTGACTTGCTCACGGAGCAGATCGGTAACCGATACTACAGTCGGTTTAACCACGAAAACGTGAGTTAGCGGGTGGCATACGACGCTCAACGGTGACCGGGATTGAAGTACAAATCCATCGACGAGCGACGACAGGGTCGCACCCACCTCACGTGGTGAGTGGGAGGTGGGGACTTGTGCCCAAGAGGCAATCATGAAAAAAACGCTCAAAATACTGCTCGTCGTAGCGATGGTCGGCAGTTTGTTCGCAGTCGGGTTCGCGGGCAACGCCGCCGCACAGTCACGAGACCGAGGAGATTCACAGCACAGCGGTCAAGTCGCAGTTTCACACGTTGACCAAGACCAGGGTGTCATCCAGTACAACCGCAACCACCAGGACGACAACTACGCGGTTTCGGCAGCGGTGAACGTCGGTGGACGCAACGATGGTCCGACAGACGCTGCCGCCGCTGACCGCGGCCGTGACAGTGGTGCGGAGTCCGGCAACGCGATCGCAGTCCAAGCGAGCGCACAGAGCAACGACAACTCGCAGTTCGCCTGGTCGAACGCCCAGAACAGCAACTGGCAGAACCAGGACGACTAAACCTCGGTCATCGACGCGACCGGGATCTTCGCGGAGCTTATTTTATCGAGCGACCTCGGACCGTCGCCTCAACACTTAACATCACGACCGTTGACCACTGTCCGGGGGTTACCAATGGCAACGTACGAACTACCGGAATTGCCGTATAGCTACGACGCGCTCGAACCGAGTATCGATGCGCACATCATGGAACTGCACCACGACAAACACCATCAGGGCTACGTCAACGGTGCGAACGCGGCGCTCGATACGCTCGAAGCGATGCGGGAGAACGACGAGTGGGGGGACGTGAAAGGCGTCGAACGAAACCTCGCGTTCAACCTCGCAGGGCACATCAACCACTCCGTCTTCTGGGAGAACATGTCCCCGGACGGTAGCGGGGAACCGGGTGGAGAACTCGCCGATGCGTTGGACGACCAGTTCGGGTCGTTCGACGAGTTCAAGGCCAACTTCTCGGCGGCCGCGAAGGGCGTCGAGGGATCCGGATGGGGGATGTTGCTCTACGACCACGTCGGGGACATCCCGATCGTGACCATGGCCGAGAACCACCAGAACCAATCGCCGATGGCGACGCCGCTGTTGGTACTCGACGTGTGGGAACACGCCTACTACCTCCAGTACGAGAACAACCGCGGCGAGTACGTGGACAACTTCTGGGACGTCGTCAACTGGGACGACGTAGAGGAGCGCTACGACGAAGCGAGCAGCAGGTGACGACCGAGCAATCGCCCTGAAATCGGTCTATTTTGCCGTCGTATCGTGTGATACGTTAGCAAACATCTCCTCAAGGTTTAACAGGGTAAGACGAGATATAGTTAGTGGAGGTAATTCATATATGCCAGAAAAATCGAACGCGGAACTACCACCGCTCCCGTACGACTACGACGCGCTGGAACCGCACATCTCCGAGCAGGTTCTCACGTGGCACCACGACACGCACCATCAGGGCTACGTAAACGGCCTCAACAGTGCCGAAGAGACCCTCGCGGAGAACCGCGAGTCCGGTGACTACTCCAGCACGGCGGGTGCGCTGGGTAACGTGACCCACAACGGCTGTG
Organism: Haladaptatus sp.; assembly: GCF_049589095.1. Taxonomy (NCBI): domain Archaea; kingdom Methanobacteriati; phylum Methanobacteriota; class Halobacteria; order Halobacteriales; family Haladaptataceae; genus Haladaptatus; species Haladaptatus sp. The sequence goes on from NZ_JBAWAC010000179.1 coordinate 7,923, forward strand.
GTCACTACCTCCACACCCTCTTCTGGGAGAACATGGACGAGAACGGCGGCGGCGAACCCGAGGGCGCGCTCGCCGACCGCATCGAGGAGGACTTCGGTTCCTACGAGGGATGGAAGGGCGAATTCGAGGCCGCCGCGAGCGCCGCAGGTGGCTGGGCACTCCTCGTCTACGACCCCGTCGCCAAACAGCTTCGCAACGTCAAAGTTGACAAGCACGACCAAGGCGCACTCTGGGGTAGCCACCCGATTCTCGCGGTGGACGTGTGGGAGCACTCCTACTACTACGACTACGGTCCGGACCGTGGCGACTTCATCGACAACTTCTTCGAAGTGGTCGACTGGGACAACGTCGCAGAACAGTACGACAACGTCGTGTCGCGCTACGAATAGGTCCGAACGCACCGATATTTTTCGAGACAGCGAGGGAAGCGACGGCTATCTCTCGTCCGACGTTACCGTCGGAACGTCGTATCCGGAAGCGATGTCGCTGACGTGTCGATAGAGCGATTCGTAATCGTACCCGCTGGGTTGCAAGTCGAAACTGGCGAACACGCCGACGTTTCGCTCCTCGTCGTCGAAGAACATGCGGAACTGTTCGAAGTCGGTGAATCCCCTGACCGTGTACTGATAGCTGGCGTAGTAGAGTTGGTCGTAGGTGTCACGGGTGATGAATCCGAACCGCTCGTTGTCCACGAACTTCTCCACGTCGACGGTTTCGAGTTTGTCCGCGACGTCCTCACGGAGAAAGAGCATCTCGAAGTCGTGTTGGTCGAACAGCCAGATATCCCGCAGATAGGTACCGCCGAACTCGGCGAAGGCCGAGACGAGCGCTTCTTTCGTCTCGCTTCCCGGTTCCTCGTCCATGTCGTTTTCTATCTCTAATGCACCAATATAAAAACTCGGATATAATGGTTATTTATTATATTTCTTCGAGTATGGTTGAACGATAGTACGCTCACGCATATCAAATAGCTCGTCGACGCGCCTCGATTCGGGAGCTTTTACGCTCGGTCGGACGTAGGTACACGCATGCCGAAGCCAAAAGACGATTTCGAGGAGTTGTATCCGTGTGATTTCTACGAACCGGAAGAACTGCTCGACGAGGAGATGATGTACTCGGTCTATGAAATCGCCCGCCTGCTTCAGGGTCTCGACCCCGACGCCGAACTCGACGTCGAAACCGAGGAGATTCTGCTGGATTGGGCGATTCCGTGGGTGATGCGAAACTCCGAGCGCCTCGTCGTTGCCGAACCGCCGAGCGACGAGGAACCGGGGTACTACGGGCTGAAGGAATGACGATACTCGTCGCCGGAAGCGACCGCGTGGACGCCGGAAAGACGACGTTCACGGTCGGTCTCCTCGCCCATCAGGGCGCGGTCGGATTCAAACCCCGAGCGGGCAACGACTTCTGGTTCGACCACGACGACGCCATGCGTGCCCTCTCGGACGGACGACTGTACGGCAAGGACGCGAATCGACTCGCCGACGCGAGCGCAGGGAATCACGCGCCGGAGGACATGAATCCGGTGCACCGACTGTGGCGGCCCGCACCCGGCAAAGGAAACGGGTTGCTCGGCCAGTCCCGCCGCGAGTTCCTCGTGGACCGCGTCGGCGAGGGGTTCGTCGTCAACGGTACGGTCTCACTTCCCGAGTCCGTGCGCGAGAACCTCTCGCTCTCGGATGCCGTCGTCGTGGATTCCCTGAAGAAGTTGAACGACCAGACCGAGCGGCGCTATCTCCCACACTTTCGGGCACTGGCCGAGCGGATTCGAACCGAAGACCGGGCGGTCGTGGAATCCTACAGCGACATCGCCCTGCCGATACGGGATATCGAATTCGAGGCCGTCGCCGTGGTCGAACCGCGGCGCGTACGGGTGTACGACGGCGCACGCTACGCGAAGGCCTGCAAAGTCGCGGACAGCAGCGTCCACGACGGAACGATGGAGAAACGCGTGGAAGACGTCGTGAGCCTGCTTGATCCCGCCGAAACCATGACGCTCGAACCGCTGGCGAAAGAGGAGCGGAACGATCCCGAAAAAATCGCGTCAGTGTACGGGGATGCATACGAGGCGTTTCTGTAACCCTGCTTCTCACCGCATCCGCGCCGCTTGCGACGCCAATTCGATGTCCTGATACGGATTGGTCGTCACGCTCGGCCCGTGGCCGACGTTCATCTCCGCCAACTCCTCGTTCACCGTGTCGAGGACGTAATCGATGCTCTCGATGAGCACCCGGCGGTCACCCTCTTCGAGGTCGGTGCGGCCGAAGCCGCCGTTCTGGAAGATGAGGTCGCCCGCGAACAGGATCTCCGGGGAATCGGCGTAGAAACAGAGGTGGTCGTTCTTGTGTCCCGGCGTGTGGAGCGCGAGGTAGTCGTGATCACCGATTTTCACGGTTTCCCCGTCCTCGATGGCGACATCGACGCCGGGTTGGTCGGTGTCGAAGCCGAACGCTTCGACGCCAAAGGCGTCCTTGACGGTCTCCAGGTTGCCGACGTGGTCGGGGTGAGTGTGCGTGATGATGACCGCATCGAGGTCGTCCACCTCCGCTTGGACTCGGCCCACGGCGTCGAAGTTCGATCCGGTATCCACGAGGACGGTCCGCTCTCCGTCCACGAGGAACGCGTTGCTGGTAAACGTCTGCACGCCCGTCGCAATGTTTCGAATCATGTTTTCTCTCATTTACTCACATACAACCGCTCTACTCACAGATCTCTACCTCTCTAAACACTTACCAGAATCAACGACAGCCACACTGTGAAGGTGGGTCGCCGCTGTCATGGGATTGTGTTTACCGACTTCAGTGAAAGCGATAAAGCCATCGGAATTTCAGCGGTGTTGCGTGGACATGTGTGAGGATGGGTAGTCACGTGACACGCCGCCGCGATGAGGTTGGTTTACTTACGCATCACTGAGATTGTGATAGCCAATAAATTCAACCTCACATGCACAACACAGACGAGTAACTGGTAGCCACATACCTCGTTCTGCTACGCATCTACTTTGCTCCACATGGGTTGGTTCGCACGTATGTGATGGTCAGTAGTGGCGATTTTGTCAGTCTACTCGTTGATCAAATCCGCCTTCTCGCACGGAGGGGTGTGCTCTATAGTATATAAACAATATCTCGTTAGGAAAATTCTGAAAATCCAAATGTGATAATACATATTATCCCTCCGTGTCTTCATCCAAGTGTCCCAAACGCGTGAAAACGTACGTGGGGACAACGAACGATGGAAGCAAACGCATCGACGTTGATTGCTTCCAGCTTGATAACCACGGGCGGTACGATAGTTGCTGCTGGTCACACGGCAGGCTATCTAGTCATTGTCTGTGGTATCACGGTATGGAAGCGTGGGTGAGTAACCCAATTCCACTCAAGTACTCACCCAAATCCACCTATTTCTTCGTCAGGCGGATACCACGCGTCTCCAGGTATCCAGTTGCCACTATGTTGCCGTGGCAAATTAGTCTTTCCACTAAATTCCACTAATTTTCACGGAATTACACTTGTCAATACACTTCGAGAGGTGTGAATGCACCTCTTGTCGTGCGAAAACAGTCATTCAGTCTGTTAGAGACATTTCGAAAAGGACGTTGTTAAACTCAATAGCGATTGCCACCCACGACCATCAATCCCGCTTAATCGACATCGAATCGCCGTCCGGCCGCGGAAGCAAGGTAACAACCGCACTCACATACACGAGAGTGGTCACCAAACGTATCCACACGGAGTACAATTATAAGCGGTAATATAGATAGGAAAGAACCGTTCGACCGGGGAGTGACGGAAGAGAATCCATCGCGGTCTCCCAAACGAGTGATGCAATCAAGCCGTGGATACGCCAGTATCGTCATCCCCATACCCCACTTCCCCCTTCTATGACCGTTCGGCACCGTCGTTGTGGTATCACGCCAGTAGCGGAACCTATATCTCCCGAAGGGGGTGGAACCGGTGGGTCCCGGGAGCGGTGGGGCGGCCCTACTCCTCCGCGAGTTCGTCGACTAGGGTGTCCAAACTGTAGCTCTGGAGCACGCGGTGGGAGTCACGAAGGGTGGAGATGACGAACGTCGAGTTCGTCCGCTCGACCTCCTCGATGCGTTCGAAATCGCCGATGAGACGTTCGACCATCTCGCGCCCGGTGAGGTGCGCGACGACGATGAAGTCGGTTTCGCCCATGGTGAAGTACGCCTGTGTGACCCCTTCGATGTCGAGGATTTTCTCGCCGAAGTCCGAGTACGACCCGGTGTAGTCGGCGAACACCTCGACGACAACGGTGACGCCGAGTCCGAACTGTTCGAGGTCGATGTCGTACAGGTCGTTTTCGATGACGCCCGCCTCGCGCAGGTTGTTCAGTCGGTAATGAATCGTCGAGACAGGGATGTCGGTCTCCTCGTGTAACTTCTCCGGACTGCCGGTCTCCAAATCCGAAATGGCCTTGAGCAGTGTAACGTCACGTTCGTCCATTGATTTCAAACTATACGTCGGTCATACTTAATATCACGACTTCGGCGGGACGACGAATGGTGATTCGCGAGGAACAGCGTCCTCTGCTGTTTGGCAACGAATGTCTATAATGATTCAATACTAAGAATTTGCTCTAACTGTCTCAATAGATCTTGTATGTGATTCAGTTGCAACGCTGTTCCTTGTAGAAGGGTTTAACAATGGCGGGCTGTTACAGTTGGATAGAAATCTATGAATGCGACAAAGCTTGGAAGATATCTTCCGATGAATGGTGTGATGTTCGGATTACTGGCCCTCTTCTGGGGTGGCTCGTTCGTCTCGATCGACGTCGGGCTGCACCACTTCCCGCCGCTCCTGTTCGCGGCGGTTCGCTACGACGCGGCCGGTCTGCTCATCCTCGCGTACGCGGCATTTACGACCGACCGCTGGAAACCCCGGACGCGCGGTGACGTGCTCGCCATTGCAACGATCGGCGCGTTCATCATCGCGGGCCACCACAGCCTGCTCTACCTCGGTCAGGAACACGTTCCCGGCGCGCTCGCGGCCGTCATCGTCAGTCTCTCTCCGGTTCTCACGGCCGTCTTCGCCAGCGCGCTCTTCGCAGACGAACACGTCTCCCCCCTCGGTGCGCTCGGTTTGGTGCTCGGCGTCGCGGGCGTCGCCATCGTCGCCAACCCGACCTCCGTGAACCTCCTCTCGACGGACGCGGTCGGAATCGTCCTCGTCTTCCTCGCCGCGGCGAGTTTCGCCCTCGGTTCAGTGTTGAGCCAACCGTTCGAGACGAGCGTCTCGATCCCCTCGCTTCAGGGCTGGTCGATGCTGTTCGGTTCGATCATCATCCACGGCGTCAGCTTCGCCAGCGGCGAGTCACCTGCCGCCATCGACTGGTCGTTTTCGGCCATCGCATCGTTGGGATACCTGGTGCTCGTCTCAGGTGTCATCGCGTTCCTCATCTACTTCCACCTGCTCGACTCCATCGGCGCGACCGAACTGAACCTCGTCGGCTACCTCGAACCCGTCGTCGCCACCCTCCTCAGCTGGCTGGTGCTGGGTGAACTGGTCGCCAACACTACCATCATCGGCTTCGCCGCCATCTTCGCCGGCTTCGCCCTGCTGAAACGTCACGCGCTCTTCGACTTCGTCCGCATGGCCTCGCCGAACGTCGGACGCGCGTAAGCGGGAAAAAACGTACTGGTAAGAAAAGCTGATTTTTACGACGAATCTTGCACGCGTTCCGCGACCAGCACCCCGACCTGCTCGTGAACCCGCTCGACGGCGGTCAGCGAGAAGCCGTTGTCGGTCAGCACGTCGGCCAGATGGCCGACGGTCGAGGGATCGTCGACCTCGGGACTGTAAAACGGTACATCCGGGTCGGGGGTGCCGAAGAACATCACATCGCCCAACACGAATTTTCGCGGTCCCAATTCGGCGATTGCTTCGATC
>NZ_JBAWAC010000180.1:0-3991 GCF_049589095.1 Haladaptatus sp.
CAGCAGTTCCACTGGGAGTTTTCCCCGCCTCGCGGTCGCCCGACACGTGGTTCTGCGACGAAAACGATGGCGTCGCCGTTTGGGTCGATGGCTGCTGACCGAACCCTCGTCGTCGCCGACGACTTGACCGGTGCGATGGACACGGGTCACTCCTTCGCCATGCGGGGGTACGGGACTTTCGTTCGCCTCGACCCGGAGTTCGACACTCCCGAGGCGGCAGTTATTGTCGCCGACACCGACTCGCGCTACGTCTCCCCCGACGAGGCAGCCGCAAGGGTTCGAAGCGTCGTCGCGTCCACCGACGCGTCAATCGTCTACAAGAAGGTAGACTCGACGCTCCGCGGGAACGTCGGCGTCGAAATCGCCGCCGCACACGACGCCATGGACGCCGAAGCGACGGCAGTCGCACCGGCATATCCCTCGAACGGACGCCTTACCGCGTGCGGCAATCACCTCGTCGACGGTGAACTCCTCACCGATACCGAGGTGGGGATGGACCCAGACAGCAATATCAATACCTCCCACGTCCCCCGTCTCCTCCGTGAGCAAATCGGCGGCCCAGTCGTCCACGCGGGTGTCGAATGCGTCGCCAGCCGTTCGACCGTCGATGCGTTTCAGCGTCCCGATGGGTTCGAGGCCGACGACCGCCTCGTCGTCGTCTTCGACATCGTTCACGATTCACACCTCGACGCTGTCGCGGCTGGTGCTCACGAGCACGATGGGGATGTGCTTCTGGTCGGCAGTGCCGGACTCGCCGAGTATGTCCGTTCTCCCGGCGAGGCCGGTAAAGGGTCACCATCTGTCGCCACAAACTCCAGCGGCATCGCCTTCGGCGTCGCTGGGAGCGTGAACCCGAGGACGCTTACACAACTCGATACGGTCCCCAAGAGCCAGGTCGTCCATCTCGATGCCCGAACCGCTGTGACTGCTCCCGACGACGCCGCGAAGAATGCCGCCGAAGAGTGCCTCGAACGGTTTCAGACGGAACCAGCAGTCGTCCTTACAGCGGCGTCCGACAGCGATACCGTCGCCGCGACGCTGGAGGCTGCCAAGGACGTGAACATCTCGGGACGCGAAGCCCGCGAGCGGATAACCGCCTCCCTCGGCGTCGCTACCCGTGTGGTCTGGACGAAACGAAGCCCCGACGGACTGTTTCTCACCGGCGGTTCCATCGCGAAGAGCATCCTCGACCGACTCGACGCGGACGGTCTCGCACTCCATGGCGAGGAAATCGATATCGGCGTCCCAGTCGGCGAGATTCGTGGCGGGAGTGGCGACGGTGCACCCGTCGTCACGAAGGCCGGTGCGTTCGGCGGGAACTCGACCATCGTCGACGCGCTCGATCATCTCCGTCGGGTCTAACGCGTTGTGAGCGACGTCCCCACCGGTACGCTCGTACTGTGCACATACAGTGACGAAAAACGGTTCGAGAAGTCTATCTCGTCGTGATGTTCTGCCCGCTGTCGTCGTCGAAGAGGTGTATCTTTTCCAAGTTCGGCGAGAGGGTGATGGTGGCGTCCTCAACGGCCGTGCTGTCGGGGATGACGCGGGCGGTAAACTCGACGCCTCCATCCGGTGGCGTGAGCGTGAGGAACTTGTCGGACCCCATCGGCTCGACGACTTTGACAAACGCTTCGAAGGTCTCCCCGTGACGCTGGCCGTCGGATTCTGCGTCGTGAAGGTCCTCGGGTCGGACACCGAGGGTGATGGAGTGGAGCGGCCCGTTCCAGGCGTCCACGGCGCGAACGTGCTGCTCGGGGAGGTCGATGGTGAACAAGCCGTCGGCATGTATCTCGTATCCGTCCGGAGTCTCGCGAAGGTCCACCGGGATGAAGTTCATCGGCGGTTCGCCGATGAAGCCTGCGACGAACTGGTTCGTGGGATTATCGTACAGGTGTTGTGGCGGTCCTATCTGTTGGAGTTCGCCGTTGTTCAACACGACGACGCGGTCACCGAGCGTCATTGCCTCCGCCTGATCGTGCGTCACGTAGATGGTCGTCTTCCCGACACGCTTGTGAATCTCGTTGAGTTCCGTTCGCATCTGGACGCGGAGTTTGGCGTCGAGGTTCGACAGCGGTTCGTCCATCAGGAACACCGAGGGTTCCCGGACGATGGCGCGGCCGAGCGCGACGCGCTGTTGTTGGCCGCCGGAGAGTTCGCTCGGTTTGCGTCCGAGCAGGTCGTCGATGGAGAGGAGGCCGGCGGCCTCCTCGACCCGTGATTTCACCTTGTCGTCGGGATAGTTCCGGATGCGAAGTGGAAACGACATGTTCTCTCGAACCGTCATGTGTGGATACAGCGCGTAGTTCTGGAACACCATCGCGATACCCCGCTCCCGGGGGTCCTTTCCTGTGACGTCGTTACCCTCGATCCAGATACGGCCCTCGGTAGCTTCCTCCAAGCCGGCGACGGTCCGAAGGGTGGTGGTCTTCCCGCAGCCCGACGGGCCGACGAACACGAGGAACTCGCCGCGACGGATGTCGATGTTGAGGTTCTCGACGGCGACGACGTCCTCGCCGCCGGACCGGTACACCTTCGTGAACTCGTCGATTCGGACGTTGTGGTCGTCGTTCGATTCGTCGTCGATATTCGATTGTATCGTATTTTCGGATTCGCTCATATTGTTCTCCGTTCGTTGTGGTTTGGCTCCTGTGCGGTCATTCCTTCAACGCCCCCGCTGTCAGCCCGCTCACGATGTAGCGTTGGAAGAACACCACGATGAGGATGGTCGGAAGGACGGCAACGATGCTCGCAGCGGCGAGTCCCGCCCACTGGACGGACACGTCGCCGACGAATTTGAAGACCGCGACGGAAATCGGCATGGACTGCAGATCCGTGGTCACGATGAGCGAGAAGAGGAACTCCCGCCACGAGTAAAGGAAGGTGAGGATGGCGCAGGCGGCGACACCGGGGGCCGCGAGCGGCAACGCTATCTTCCAGAACGCTTGGAACTTCGTACAGCCGTCCACCCGAGCCGACTCATCTAGAGCGGGCGGGATGGACATGAAGAAGTTCCGCATGATGTAGATCATCAACGGCAACCAGAGGTAAATCTGGGCGATGATGATTCCCGGCAGCGTGTTCAGCAACCCTCCCCACGACATGATCTGGTAGTACGGAACGACGAGGCCGATGGGCGGGAACAGTCGCGAGAACAACACCCCGATGAAAATGATGTTGTCGCCACGGAAGCGATAGCGACTGAACGCGTACCCCGCCGGAGTAGCGAGACCCATCACGACGACGGTTGTCACCGACGAGATGATGATGCTGTTTAGCAACGCCTTCCAGTAGTGCTGGCCGATGAGCACCTGGTAGTACGATTCCAACGTCGGATTGCGTGGTAGATAGTGGAGGTTATACACCGCCTCGTTCGTCTTGAACGACGTGAGTAGCTCCCAGAATAGAGGGACGATGACGCTCAATACCGCGAGTGCGAGCACGAGATGCACGATATACGGGCTCTCGATGACATCCCAGAATCGCTGTTTGCTCTCGTAGCTGATCCGTTCGTACCCTTCGTTTGGCGTACTCATGAGTCCTGAACACCTCCCATTATTTTCGTAACGTAAATCACGGCGACGATCAATGAGATGAGGATGATGAACATTGCGATTGCCGACGCGTATCCGTAGTCGAAGTTGATCATCCCCTCCCGATAGATGTAGAGGCTGAACACCGTCGTCCGCGTTCCGGGACCACCCCGTGACAGCGGGAATATGATGGCGAACGCGCGGAAGGCGAACATCCAGTTCATCAGCGCGACGATGGCGACGTACGGCCGCAGGTACGGCAGCGTGATGGCGCGAAACGTCTGGAACGTCGTCGCCCCGTCGACCTTCGCCGCGTCGTACATGTGGTTCGGAATGGACTGCAAACCGGCCAGCAGGACGATCATCGCGAACGGCAGGCGAGCCCACGCGTCCGTGAACGTCACTATCGCCATCGCGAGGTTATGCTGGGCCAACCACGCGTACGGTTGGTCGAGGAT
>NZ_JBAWAC010000181.1:0-6179 GCF_049589095.1 Haladaptatus sp.
TCGTGAAACTCCTGCCAATGGGCGGCAAGAACAGCGACACGTCGAGTTCACGGTGGCCGTCCAACACGTCGGAGTCGCCGGGCCAAAAGACGGTCGTTCCGGCGAGCGACAGCAGGTAGCCGACGCCGAACCCTTTCGGATGCACTGGCTCACCGTTGCTTTGGACGTGTGGGCCGCCCTCCTCGTTGTACGCCGGAACCGACCACGCATCACAGGGACCGACCGTCACGTGGTCCTCCTCGCCGATTCGAACGATGTCGTAGGGCAGTTCGGAGAGCGGTTTCACGTCACGGTCGATCTCGTCCGGGTTCACGCCGTCGTAGACGACGAGCGTGGCGTCGTCCGCCGCGACGCGCTCGATGCCGTCCGAATCGTAGTGGTGATCGTGCGTGACAAAGACGACGTCCCCGTCCTTCGCTCGATAATCCACCGGTTCTGGGTGGGCGGCGTCGGGGCTGTCCGGTTCCCATTCACCGGTCAGAACCCCGTACCGTCCGGGGTCGATGTACGCGACGAACCCGTCGTCGGTTTCGAGACGCACGGTCGCGTAGCCGAACCAGTCCACCGTCAGTCCGCCGTGTCGCACAGTCATGGGATTCGATAGGCGGGGTTCCGAAAAAAGGATTCGGATGGCGGAGATCGTCGGTGGCGGTCCGATTGGCCGAGAAAATGCCAGTTAGACGAAGAAATACCAGAGTAGGACTCCGACGACGACCCAAAACAGCAGGATCGACACGGCAGTGATCCATCCAACCACGCCGTCTTCCGTCTCCCGATCTTTCGATTTCTGGCGCGCGTCGGCCATCACGTCGTCGGGGATGCCCCGCCGGGCGAGGTACACGCCAAGGGGAATGAACACCACGTCGTCCGCGTAGCCGAGGACGGGAATGAAGTCCGGAATCGGGTCGATGGGGCTGACGGCAAGTCCGACCGTCACGAGGACGATAACTTTCGAGTACCACGGCGTCCGGGGGTCACGGCCAGCAATCGCCAACGCCGTGACTTCGCGGCGGAGGTCACGGGCCCGGTCGCGCCAGTTCGGCATCGTTCGGGTGGTCGTGATTGGCGAAAATAATCGTTCCGTCCGGAGACGGTGCGCAGGTCGAGCGGAACGTCGTGTCCTCGGAACGCGAGTTCGACCGTTACTGCATCTCAGCCAGCCGCTCGATCCGTTCCAACGAATCGGCGGACTCGGGCGTCTTGTCGTCGCGCACGCCGAGGAACCGTGGGAACCGAAGCGCGAACCCGGACGAGTAAGTCGGGGACTGCTGGATTTCCTCGTAGCCCACCTCGAAGACGACTTCCGGGGAGAGGTCCACGACCTGCCCGTCCTGCGTGGCGATGTGCGGTTCGAGCAGTTCGGTCAGTTCGGCGAGTTCCTCGTCCGTGATTCCAGTGGCGACTTTGCCGAGGGTTTCGAATTCATCGTTTTCGGTTCGTGCCGAGAGCAGGAACGTCCCGAGGAAACTCGCCCGGCGACCCTCGCCCCACTCCGCGCCGGTGACGACGAGGTCCACGGTTTCCACGTCGGGCTTTCGTTTCCGCCAGTTCTTCCCGCGACGACCCGGCGAGTACGTCGAATCGGGGTTCTTGAGCATGATGCCCTCGTGGCCCGCATCGAGCGCGTTCTCCTCGATGGCCGCGATTTCGTCCTCGTCTCCCGTGACCGTGAGCGCGGATACCCCGCCGGAGAGAATCACTTGAAGCCGGTCGTGGCGCTGGGTGAGCGGCGCGGTCAACAGGTCCTCGCCGTCGGCGTGGAGGCAGTCGAACGCCCGGAGTTCGACGGCGACCTCCTCGCGGGCACGCGCCACGTCGTGTTTGCGTCGGAACCGCCGGAGGACCTCCTGAAACGGCAGCGGTTCGCCGTCCGCCATCGCCACGACTTCGCCGTCCACGATGGCCGGAGCGGTGAGGTTCTCCTCCGCGTACTCCACGATTTCGGGCAGCGGGTTCGTCACCTCCTCCATGTTTCGCGAGAAGATCCGAACCTCCTCGCCGTCGTAGTGCAGTTGCACCCGCGCGCCGTCGAACTTCCACTCGACGCCCGCTCGCTCCCAATCCTCCAGCGCGTCCGTGACGGTGCCAGCCTGCGCGAGCATCGCCTGCACCGGTCGCCCGACTTCGAGTTGTAGCTCATCGAGCCCGGATTCGCCCTCGTCGCGGGCGACTCGGGCCACTCGTCCGTAGTCGTTCGATACCTGCAGGGCGCGTTGGACCGATTCGACCGGCACGTCGAATGCCGCCGCGATGGCGTCCCGAACCGTCCCCTGGCCGACGCCGATCCGCATCTCCGAGAGGACGAGGCGGGCCAGATATCGGGCTTCGTCGGAATCGGTGCGGTTGAACAGTCCGAAGAGGATGTCGATTTTCGTGTCCTGACTGCCCGACCCCTCGGTCGTGGCGAGCGCGTCGAGTTCGTTCGCCACCTCCGCGACGGTCAGTTCGTCCTGCCCGGCACCGAACGCCGCGAGTCCCCGTTGTCCCCCGAAATCGTAACTCGCCGCCACCGCGCCGATGTCCCCCAACTCGGCGAGTCGGTCCTCGACGTCGTCCGCCGAGACGTTCTGCCCGGCGGCGCGGGCGATGGCCGTGTAACACAGGTTCGGGCCGATGTCCAGCGTCGTCGAATCCCACGCCGGAAACACCCGCCCCTGTACGAACCGCGCCAGCACGTCCAGGTCGTCGTTCGCCGACGAGAGGAGGTCGGTCACCGCGTCGATGATGTCGGTATCCGCACTCAACTCCTCGATCTCCCCGGTCACCTCGGCGAATGCCGCGAACTCCATTATCGGGCGTTATTCTCGATCGGAGTTAAGCACACGGCTTTCGATTTCGGGGACGACGGCGGCTAGAATGAGTTCTGACTGAACTCGTCTTCTTTCGTGATGGGTGCGTTCGAGAGAAGTAGGAGTGAATCGAAATCACGGCGGAAGTACCACTTCACCGTAGCGTAATCTCCCCCGACACTTGTACGCACAGCAGAACCAAATCAACACGATAGTTCACTCACCATCACAACGAGAAAGCCCGTGGATTGAAGCGTCTGGACCGCACACCCCCTCGCATGACTTCGGACCTTGCGTCGCAGGTAAAAGACGTGTTGACGGTAGACAGGGAGGAGTTTCAGGCTCGTGTCGAGGAGGACGCAGAGGTCATCAAACGGGAACTGGAGGACGGCACGTTCGACAACCCGCAGGCCATCGTCGGGTTCGAGTACGAGTTCTACGCCGTGGACGGTGAGACGAAGGCGCTCTCGCGGGTTCCGCGCAGGCTCCTGTCGCTCATCGGCTTCGAGAAGGAACTCGGCCTGCACAATGCCGAGATGTCCACGAGTCCTCAGCCGCTGAACGAGTACGGGCTGGCGGCACAGGAATCCGAGGTGAAAGCCCGCCTCTCCGCGGCCGAAGACCGGGCTGGAGCCGAAGGAATGCGCCTCGTGAGCGATGGTCTCTGGACGATTCCGCCGACCGGCGAGACGGCGAGACGGTATCTCACCGACGGCGTCGAGGACGACGGGGTTCAAATAGCGGCGAACATGAGCAACTCGGTGCGGTATCACGCGATGGCGAACACGGGGGAGGCCGTCGGGATGGAACTCGACGCGCCGCACGTCTCGCTGACCTCGAAGACGGTGATGCCCGAGAGCCTCATCACGTCCATCCAACCGCACTATCAGGTGCCACACGCCCGCGACCTGCCGACGTACTTCGAGTACGCGACCCGTATCGCGGCCCCGCTGTTGGCCCTCAGCGTCAACTCACCCTTCTTCCCGCCGGATCTGTACGAAGACGCGCCAGCCGAGGAGATTGTGGACGAGGCGTGGATGGAGAACCGTATCCACGTCTTCGAGTCGGTGTTGAACGCCGACGACCCCGGCAAAGTTCGATTCCCGGACGACATCGAATCGGCGGCGGACGCTATCGACGACGTGGTCAACGACCGCACCATCGTGCCGATGCCCGTCTCCCGCTCGGACCGCTTCGACGACGAGTTCGCGCATTTCCGGTTGAAACACGGCACCTACTGGCGGTGGGTTCGTCCGGTGTTCGGCGGGTCCACGCGCGCCGACGCGAACGCGCGTATCGAGTTCCGCCCCATCGCCGCGCAACCGACGGTCCGCGACTCCATCGCGTTTCAGGCGGCGTTCGCGGGGTTGTTGGAGAGTACGTTCCGCCGGGAGCACCCGGTGCACCATCTGGATTGGGTCGTCGCACGGGACAACTTCTACAACGCCATGCGCGACGGACTCGACGCCGACCTCTACTGGATCACGAATTCCGGTGAGGAGACGACGGAGACGGACGAGTTGTTCAGCGACTTGTTCGCCCACGCGAAGGACGGTCTGCAAGCGCGGGGATTGTCGGACGAACAGGCGGCAAAATACCTCTATCCGCTCCGACAGCGCGCGCGCCACCATGTGACGCCCGCGGACTGGAAGAAACGGGAGGTAAAAGAACGGCTGGACGATGGGGCGTCGCTGGAGGATGCTATCTCGGGCATGCAACGTGCCTACATCGACCAACAGAAAGAGACGTTACTCGACGGCAGCTTTACTGACTGGAATTAGAGGACCTCGTCGAAGTCCTTGTGCCCGGTGATATCGACGCCTTCCTCGGTGATCTCGGCGAGGAAGACACCGTTGCCGCTGCCGGTGTCGCGCTCGACGGCGCTCTTGATACCGCGTGCGGCGACGGCCTTCGCTTCCTCGTTCGAGAGACCTTCCTCGTAATCCTGTTCGAGGACACCGTAGGCGAGTTGCATCCCGCTACCCGTGACGGTGTAGTCGTCGGCCATGACGCCACCGGCGGGGTCGAGGCTGTAGATGTGTGCGCCTTCCTCGTCGATACCGCCGAGGATGGGCGAAACCATGAAGAACGGGCCGCTACGGAGCATGTTGCCCGCGAGCGTCGAGAGGGCCTGCATGCTCATCTGCTCGCCGCGTCGGGACTCATAGAGGTTGGATTCGATGCGCATCGTTCGGATGAACGACTGTGCACCACCGACCGACCCGGCCATCGTCAGTGCGGCCGTCGGGTGGATCTGTTCGACCTTCTGGACGTTCTTGTTGGAGACGAAGCGACCGCCGAGGCTGGCGCGCATATCGGTCGCCATGACGACGCCCTCGCCGGTCGTGAGACCGATGGTGGTCGTCCCGGTTTTGTTGACGTTTTTCATATCGTCCTTCGAGAAGTTGTTCTCGGGGAGCGAACCGATTTCCGGCTCGTACGGGCTGGTGTCGTTGCCGCCGAAACGCTCCAGATTACGCGAGAAGTCGGAACCGTGCATTGGAGTACGCATTACCCGACCGTAGTCCGTCAGCACTGATAAAACCAACCCTTCCGGGGTGTGACTGCCGGAGAAAAACGAACCGCCGATTTCGATTATGCGCGCTTGGTGTTCTCGTAGGTCTTTTCGAGGGAGGCCATTATTCGGTGCATCGGGAACGGAACACCTGCACGTCGAGCGACGAGGGCGACCGGAAGCAGACAGATTCCGGCGAATACGCTCATCTGGTACAGGGCAAACAGTGTCGCGCGTCGTATCGGTGCGAACATTGCAACTTCACCCGTCCCTGAGCCGCACCCCTATAAATCCGTTATTGCTCTGAAATATTCATAACGATTTATACCTCCCTATCGGGGCGCTGCCGTCTATCGATTCAAACACACTTGTGTAATGCACAATTTTAGACGGGTTCGGTCCGGACGACGACGATGGTCACGCCATTCCAACGTCATCAATATGCGTAAGTTATGAGCATCATCATCGTCTCATGCGCGATATCGTTCCGATTTTGCTCCACGCTACGCGTGAACACCGTGCACATCACCTCCTGAAACCACACATCACCCCATGAAACCAGCGCTCATACTGTCATCCAGCTAGCCGAAAGGATTGACGCGTGTGGCCACGAATGGATATCCGTGAACGTCGTCGTCGAACTTCGACTCCCACGAGAGGAATTCGCACTCCACGAGTTGTTCCAGTATCGTTCCGACGTTCGAATCGAACTGGAACAAATCGTTCCGACACGGGAGTACTCGATTCCCTTCGTCTGGGTCGCGACCGCCGACCCGGCGTTTCTCGATACCGTCGCGTTCGATCAATCACCCATCGATTCCATGGAGGTTCTCAGCAGAACCGAAGACGGTGCCCTCTGTCGAGTCGTTTGGGCG
>NZ_JBAWAC010000182.1:0-7361 GCF_049589095.1 Haladaptatus sp.
CGGCGTCGTCGGAGCCGCGGAGAAAATCGCCGACGCGGCGGGCGACATCGCGAAGGTGGTGTTGGAGGATATCGGTCTCCCGCAGGCGATGCGGGCGACACTTCCGGAAGCGATAGAGACGCTGGTACACGTCTCGGTGGCGAGTTCGTCGCCGCTCGCGGGACAGACGCTCGGCGGGTTGAACCTCGAAACCGAGACGGGGGTTCGCGTCATCGCCATTCATCGCGGCGGCGACTGGATTCTGAACCCGCATCGTGACACCGATCTCCGAGTGGACGACCGACTGCTCCTGCGCGGATCGGAAGACGGCGTCGCGGAGGTGTACAAGCAAGCGACCGGGAAGGAGTATCAACCGCCGGAGCCACCGGAAAGCGGGGATACGGACCTTGAACGCGCCGTCGATTCAATCGTGTTGATGAAGAACATGAGTGAGTTAGCGGTTGATCTGGCCTACGGGAGCGTCCTGTTCGACAGCACGGACGTGGCGGAGGAAGTCGTGGAACTCGAAGCCGAAGTGGACGCACTCCAGTCGCGGTTCGAGGCGTGGACGTTGCAGGCGGCGGCGAACGTGGACGATCCCGTTTCCTTGCGCGGCCTCGTCCACCTCGCAAACAGCACGGAAGTCATCAGCGACGCGGCGGTGGAAATCAGCGAGGGCGTGCTCCGTGGTCTGGGCACCCATCCGGTCGTGGAGTACGCCGTACAGGAGAGCGACGAGGTCATCGTTCGCGTGACGGTCACGCACGGGAGCGCGTTCGACGGCACGACGCTGGGAGCCGAGCGGGTCGAAACCGAGACGGGAATGCGCGTCATCGCGGTTCGACGGCCGCCGGACGATTGGGTCATCTCGCCCGGGCCGGAAACCGAAATCAACGCCGGGGACGTGCTCCTGGCGAAGGGAACGCGGTTGGGTGCAGAACGACTCGAAGAGTTGTCCGGCAGCGTACGAGAGGAGTAATCTCGGCGGAATTCACGCGGTGATGATGGCGTCGGCTTCTATTTCGACCAGCAGTTCGGGAGCGATGAGTCGGCTCACCTCGACCATGCTCGTGGCTGGACGCACGTCGGCGAAGAATTCGGCGTGTGCCTCGCCGACCGGTTCCCAGTTTTCGATGTCGGTCACGTACATCCGCGTTCGGACCACGTCGTCAAGGTGTGCCCCCGCTTCAGTGAGCGCGGTTTCGATATTTTCGAGCGCCCGCTTCGTCTGGACGTAGGCGTCCCCTTCGCCGACGATGGACCCATCCTCGGCGGTGGCCGTGGTCCCGGAGACGCGAACGTCGGTACCGATACGAACCGCACGCGAGTAGCCGACGCGGTCCTCCCACTCGGTACCACTGGAGACGTGTTTTCGTTCCATGGATGGGTCACGACACATCGAGGTAAAATCGTTGGTGTGAAAGCTATCAGTTCGAAGTATTTTCGGAAGGAGTAGTATCCGGGAAATACGGGTGGTCGAAGGAGAAGAAGTTCACAATCCCAATTTGATACAGACCGACAGTTCATCCAACTGGCGACCGGAATACCGAACTGCTAAGGGTTTTCGGCGACGGTGTATCGATAATGACAACGCTCGGAACGGCGAGCGCGGCCCCAGGGGAAATCGACACGGGCCGCCTCCCGGTTGGTGAAACCCGTGACGGGAGCCAGTTCGGGCTTCCCGTCGCCGTCATCAACGGCGCGCATGATGGAAAGACGCTCTACATACAGGCAGTTAGCGATGGCGACGAACTCAACGGTCTCGGCGTCGTGAATCGAGTCGTCCCGCAACTCGCTCCCGAGGATATTTCGGGGACGATTCTCGTCACCGGACTCGTCAACTACCACGGTTTTCAGGTCGCGGAACACCGGAACCCAATCGACGACACGAAAATGAATCGAACGTATCCCGGCAATGAGTCGGGGACGTCGAGCGAACGAATCGCGGCGGCAACCTTCGAGGCCGCCTCGCGTGCCGATCTCATTCTCGACTTGCATCAGGGTTCGACCAGTCGAATGATGAACGAGGCTCGTGTTCGCTGTGGCCCGCGCCATCGACTGCACGACGAATGTCTCGAACTCGCAAAAGTGTTCGACTGCGGCTACGTTCTCGACCAGAAGGGTCCGGACGGGCAACTCGCCCGCGCCGCGCCCGACGACGGCATTCCGACCATCGACCCCGAACTCGGCGGCTGTGTCGGCTGGGACGAGGAGAGCATCCAGTACGGCGTGGATGGTACATTCAACGTCCTCCGATACTACGGCTTCCTCGAAGGGGACGTGGAGCTGAACTCGCAGACCCGCGCAAGCGGGTTCGACCGCTACGGCGCACCGAGCGGCGGTCTCGTCAACTTCGAGAAGGACCTCGGCGACGAAGTCTCACCGGGTGAAACCCTGTTCACCATCACCGACGTGTTCGGTAAACTCAAGGCCGAAATCACCGCCGACCGCTCCGGTATCTTCTGGCGCTCCCGTCGCCTGCCGCAGGTCGCCACTGGCGAATACGTCTGTTCGATCGGCATCGACGTCAGTAGCTACTAATTGTTCCGACTTGCGACACTTTCCGTTCACGACTACCCATTCACGACTACCCATTCACAACTACCCGTTCACAAGACTCACAACGCTTCGCTCCCCACGACACTTACAACGACCGGAGTTTCCCCACTATCACAATGCTCTCCAACCTCACATGTTCGGCCTGTGGACGCGAATACACCGCCGGAGCGGACGAACCGTGGCGGTGTGAGTGCGGCCATCCACTCGACTTCACCGAACGACCGCTTCCCGACCCGGACCGTCCCGCTCCTGATTTCTCTGACATCGACACGAGGGACGGTCTCTGGGCGTTCGAGGAGTTCCTCCCCGTCCGCCGCGTCGCGAGCCTCGGCGAGGGGTTCACGCCGCTCGTGGACGCAGACGACTGGAACGCCCAGTTCAAACTCGACTGCGTGTTTCCGTCGGGGAGTTTCAAGGACAGAGGCGCGACGACGACCCTGTCGCGTGCCGCCGAACTCGGCGTCGAGACCGTGATCGAGGACTCCTCGGGCAACGCGGGTGCGGCAATCGCTCAGTACGCCGCTCGCGCCGGAATCGACGCAGAGATCTACGTTCCGGCGGACGCGAAGGCCTCGAAACTCAAAGCCATCGAGCGCGCTGGCGCGACCCCCGTCCGCATCGAGGGAAGTAGACAGGACGTGACCGACGCCTGTATCGAGGCCGTCGAAGCCGGTAGTGGTTGGTACGCCAGCCACGCGTGGAACCCGGCCTTCTTCGCTGGCACGATGACGTTCGCGCTGGAACTCGCCGCCCAGCGCGATTGGGAGGTTCCGGACGCGGTTGTGACGCCGCTCGGCCACGGCACGCTGTTTCTGGGAACGTACCGCGGCTTCCGCGCCCTGTACGACGCGGGGTGGACGGATTCGATGCCGCGACTGCTCGGCGTGCAGGCCGCCGCTGTCTCCCCCATCGCAGACGAACTCGACGGCGACGGGAGGGACAAACCCGAGCGGAACGACGTCGCCGACGGGATTCAGATCACCCGACCCGTCCGCTGTGACCAAATCCTTGACGCCATCCACGAGACGGACGGCGACGCCATCTCGCTCGACGCCGGTGCGACCCAGGACGCCCTCGACAGGCTTCACCGAACCGGCTTTTACATCGAACCGACGAGTGCAGTAGCCGTCGCCGGACTGACGGCCTACCGCGAGCGCGGGATTTTGGACGAGGGCGCGGATGTAGTCGTTCCTCTCACCGGAAGCGGGCTGAAATCGTAACCTCCCGCTCGGTCGTCTCACGGGATAATCGGGCGTTCTCCAAGCCTACTCCACAGCCGCTGCGGACGTCCCATCTGAACCGAATCACCGTAGCGACAGCTGTCAAACGTCAAAATGAACCCGATGGTACTACGGTCGGAGAAAACGGACGACACCGAAATCAAAAATCGGCGCAGGATACCAGTTACGTCGTTCGGAAGGCGCGGTCGCCCGCGTCGCCCAGTCCGGGGACGATGAAGCCGTCGTCGTTGAGGTGGTCGTCGATGCTGACGGTCAGGAGGTCGGCCTCGGGGAACTGGTCGTGGACGTGGAGCAATCCGTCAGGGGCGCTGACGGCCGAGAGGACGAAGAAGTTCTCCGGGTTGGGCTGCTCGCGGAGCACTTCTTCGAGGACGGCACACATCGTGCTACCCGTGGCGAGCATCGGGTCGGCGACGATGACGGTGTCCTCCTCGGTGATTTCGGGGAGTTTGACGTAGTCGATGGTGATGGGGAACTCACCGTCTTCGTTCATGCCCGCTTCCTCGTCGCGTCCGGCGCTGATGACGCCCTGTTTGGCGCGGGGGAACGCCTTGAGCAGGCCTTCGACGAATGGCGTCGCGGCGCGGAGGACGTTGATGATGACCACGTTGTCGAGTCCTTTGACGCGCTCGCCGGTGGTCTCGGTCAGCGGTGTGTCGATGGAGACGTACTCGGTGTCCATCGCGCCGTCGATGATTTCGTAGCCACAGATACGACCGAGTTTCACGAGCCCCTTGCGGAAGCCGACCTGTTCGGTCTTCTCGTCCCGGATCTTCGAGAGGGTGTCCTTCGCCATCGCGTGCGTGATGAGGTGGGCGTCACCTCGCTTCTCGATAGTCATATTCGATTCGTGAGTGGCGAGTGGCTATAAGCTAACGATACGAGCGAACCCGCGGGAGCCAGTGACAGTCGTGGAACGCCGCCAACTGGTCATTCGCCGTAAGTCAGCAGACCGTCCTCGTCGCTCGGGAACGGATCGTCGAACGCGTTCCAGTCGGCGTCCATCTCGTCGTCGGTCAGCACGCAGTCGTCCAGCGCGGCGAGAATACCATCCTCGTCCACGTCGGTTCCGATGAAAACGAGTTGTGTCCGGCGGTCGCCCCACTCCTCGTCCCAGTAACTTGCCGAACGGTTGCTCCGGTAGAGGTCCTGATCGATCTCCGGAAGGCTGGCGATCCACGCCCCGGCGATGGTCACACGGGCGGACGATCCGGCCTGCCCATATTCCAGTTTCACGTCGTCCCGTCCGGCGACCCAAAACGTCCCCTTGGCACGGACGATGCCGTCCGGGAGCGACGCGAAGAAGTCGTGCAAGCGAGCGGGATGAAGCGGCCGAGTGGCGTGATACGACACCGACGTGATCCCGAAGGCCTCCTGCGGATGGCGGTGGCCGTGGTCGTGGTTGTTGTGGTCGTGGTTGTTGTGGTCGTGGTTGTTGTGGTCGTGTGTCCCTTCGGAATCGTGGTGATGGTCGCCGTCGTGGCCGTCCGCGTGTTCCTCGGCGTGCTCCATGGCCTGCTTCCATCCGGCGGAGTCGCTGACTGCGCCGAGGTCGAACAGGCCGCGCTGGAGCACTCGGTCGGGGGAAACCCGTCCGTGTTCGGTTCGAATCAGTTCCGCGCGGGGTTGGAGCGCGCGGAGGGTCGCCTCGATTTCGTCCAGTCGGTCGTCGTCAACGAGGTCACATTTGTTCAGGAGGAGGATGTCACAAAACTCGATCTGCTCGATGACGAGGTCCGAGAGGGGGCGCACCTCGCCGTCCTCCGTTTCCGTTCGCTCGACCGGCGCGCCGGGTTCGAAGAAGTCCCGAAATTGTCGGGCGCTGACGACGGTGACGGTCGCGTCCACGTCGTAGCGGGCGGCCACGCGCGATTCCGTCGTGAACAACCGCGCGATGGGGGCGGGTTCGCTGATGCCGGACGCTTCGACGACGAGCGTGTCGAACTCCCATTCGCGGGCGAGACGGCTGACTTCGGTTCGCAAATCGTCCTGTAGCTCACAGCAGATACAGCCGTTCGAGAGTTCGGCGACGCCCTCGTCCGCGACGAGTTCGGTGCCGTCCTCCAGCAGTTCGGCGTCGATGTTGATCTCACCCATGTCGTTGACGAGCACCGCGATGTCGATGTCGTCGCTCTCGCGCAGGAGGTGGTTGAGCGTCGTCGTCTTGCCCGCGCCGAGGTTGCCACTCAAAATCGTGACCGGAATGGACCCCTGATTCATTTGTTATCGTGGCACACGTATTCCACCGTGTTAAGCCTGGCTGGACGCCTCTCAAACCGTCCGAACCGGCGTTCGAACCGACCGGCCTGCTTAAATAGCGAGGGAAACTCTGTGTGTGTATGTCTCTCGCGGACCGAATCGAGACGTTCCGTCGCTCCGTCGAGGAGTGGCTTCGCGGCCTCTATCATGGGATGATTTCCCATCCCGCCTACGAACTGATAGAGAAGGAAGCCGAGGATTTGGAGGACGAATTCATGCTCGCGTGCTTCCCCGACGTGTTCGGGGTACCGAGTCCGGTATCGTACTACACCGCCGAACTGCTCCCGTACCTCACCGACGAGTTCGAGGCGTGGGAACGGCGGATGTGGGACCGTGAATCGCTCGTCGAACGAAAGGGGCAACAGTTCCATTTCTAACATGAATAAGTTCGTGTTCTTCGGCGGCAAGGGCGGTGTCGGAAAGACGACCGTTTCGAGTGCTTACAGCCTGAAATGCGCCCGATCGGGGTTGAAAACGCTGGTCGTTTCGACCGACCCGGCACACAGCACGTCCGACGTGTTCGACCAGCAGTTCGGCGACGACCCGCGCCCAGTGGAGGGAATCGAGAACCTCTGGGCGATGGAAATCGACCCCGAGGAGGAAGTCGAAAACCACCTGATGGAGATAAAACGCTCCCTGGGCGACCACGTCAGCGCGGGGTTGGTGAACGCCATCGACCGCCAAGTCGAGATGGCACACCAGACGCCGGGCGCGCACGAATCGGCGCTGTTCGACCGGTTCATCGACGTGATGCGGAGTTCGGAGGAGTACGACCGCGTCGTCTTCGACACCTCGCCGACCGGCGGGACGCTCCGACTCCTCTCGCTTCCCGAATTCCTCGAAGGCTGGATCGACCGCCTGCTTCACAAACGCCAACAGAGTATCGACCTGTTCGAGAAGGCCGCGATCGGCGACAGGGAACCGCGTCGAGTGGCGGACGGGGACCCGATCATCGCTCGGTTACAGGAGCGAAAGGAGTTGTTCGAGTTCGCGGGTACCGTGTTGCGCGACGACGCGTCGTTCTTCCTCGTCCTCAATCCGGACGAGTTGTCGATTCGTGAGACCGGGAGGGCGGTCGAGGAACTCACCGAATCGGGACTGCCCGTGTCGGGACTCGTCATCAACAAGGTGACGCCGGAACCCGACGACGACGAAACCGGATGCGGGGCGACGTATCTCCGTGATCGCTGTCGGACCGAACGCGACAGGATAGACCACATCCGCGAATCGTTCGACGAACCGGTCGCCGCAGTCATCGAATCGAGAGTATCAGAAGTGAAAGGAAGCCTGCTGAGTGACGTTGCGGACGAGTTGGCGGTCGAC
>NZ_JBAWAC010000183.1:0-1840 GCF_049589095.1 Haladaptatus sp.
TAACATGGACATCGGCGTTCACACACCACCACTGTACGGCGAATCGCTCGAAGACGCGCTCGAATATCTGAACGACATCGGCGTGGACGCCATCGAACCCGGCGTCGGCGGCTTCCCCGGCGACACGCACCTCCCGCGCGACGAGTATCTGGATGACGAGGACGCACAGGCGGAACTCCACGACCTGCTCGCCGAGCACGACATGCGCATCAGCGCGCTGGCGACGCACAACAACCCGATCCATCCGGACGACGAGACGGCCGAGGAGGCGGACACGGAACTCCGCGAGGCCATCGAGCTCGCCGACCAGTTGGACGTCGGCACCGTCACCTGCTTCTCCGGCCTGCCCGCGGGCGGCCCGAACGACGAGTACCCGAACTGGATCACCGCGCCGTGGCCCACGGAGCACGCCGAGGCGCTCGAATACCAGTGGGAGGACGTGGCGATTCCGTACTGGCAGGAACTGGAGGCGTTCGCCGACGACCACGACGTCGACCTCGCCATCGAGATGCACCCGAACATGCTCGTCCACGAACCCGCCGGAATGCTCGAACTTCGCCAGGCGACGGGCGAGCGCGTCGGCGCGAACTTCGACCCTAGCCATCTCTACTGGCAGGGTATCGACGTGCCCGAGGCCATCCGCCTGCTCGGCGAACACGACGCCATCCACCATTTCCACGCCAAGGACACCAAGGTGTATGAGTCCCAGGCCCGCTACAAGGGCGTCCTCGACACCACGCCGTACACCGACGAGGCGGACCGCTCGTGGCTGTTCCGCTCGGTCGGCTACGGCCACGGTGAGGGCCACTGGAAGGACATCGTGAGTGCCCTCCGCCTCGTGGAGTACGACGGCGCGCTCTCCATCGAACACGAGGACTCGCTCACCAGTTCGCGCGAAGGGTTGGAGAAGGCCGTCGAGTTGCTCCAGCGCGCCGTCTTCCGGACCACGCCCGGCGACGCCTACTGGGCGGAATAACTCACAACACCTCGACGAGCGGTTCGGGGTAGAGCGTTTCCCCTCCCTCGGAAAATGTAGTCGGAGATAGCCAGACGCACTCGATTTCTTCGTCCAATTCGGCTTCGTAGTCCGAGAACTCATCTTCTTCGTACGGCCACGACTCCGCGATTTCCGCTTCGTAGACGCGCCACACTTCGTGCTGTTTCTGTCCGTCGGTCGTAAACACTTCCTCGTACGTTCCGAACTCCCGAACGTTCGAGAGCGAGACGCCCAACTCCTCGTCGAACTCGCGGTGGAGGGCGTCCTCGCTGTGTTCGCCGAACTCGACGCCGCCGCCGAGCGGGTAGTAAAACGGGTTACCGTTCGGGTGGTACTCGCGGGCGACGAGGAGTTCTTCGAGGTGAGAGTTTTCGTCGTGGTGATTGTTACGGCGAATCAGACCGCGCGCCGAGACGCGGATATGTCGTTCGGGCATGGGATTCGGTACGAGTGTTGGCTACTTGATTTGTCTATCGAAATTCGGGTGGCTCTGTCACGTCAATTTCGCTACGACGAGTATCTGATGGTTTTGTGATTTCAGCAACTACGGACAGGGTCCAGAAAGCCCCCGCCACGCTCGCTACGAGTTGTGCTTGGTTGGTGTGGAGTTGCAACTACTACGATGACGACTTCGAAAGCCCCCGCCACGCTCGCGGTCGCTGTGCAGGATATCTGCGCTCCGCACCGCGCGCAGATTGGGGCCTGCACAGCGACTAAACGGTGCGCGAGCGGGCGGCCCCTTTCATCCCCACCCGACCGCCGCACCTCCGCACCGCACCACACGCCTCCCCAACCGATTCCTTCCTCGTCGCGCTGCTCCTCGGTCGTCATCCCTCGCGCGGG
>NZ_JBAWAC010000184.1:0-5978 GCF_049589095.1 Haladaptatus sp.
ACGACGCACTGTTCGACGTGAAGGAAGCCGCCGTCCGGTTCGAAAATCGCAACGAAGTCCTCGGGCAGGTCGTAGCCCGGATATCGTTCGCCCACCTCCTCGGCGGAAAGCCGTTCGTACGCCAATCCGTGTGTCTCACAGGATTCGCGCGCACCGGCGACCTTCTCGCTGCCCTCCGGGCCAGCGACGATACAACCGGTCGTGTGGAGGAGTTTTGTGGGGTGGGTGGCATCCAACTCGTCCCACAGTTCGTAGGCACGCTCCAGCAGCGGGACGTAGTCAGGGTGCTCGTAGTACGCCTTCCGGATGATTCGCGTCACGCCGTGTGACGACCCCATCGAATGCGGAATATCGTAGCGTTCCAGGCCCAAGACGTTCTCGCCGCGCTTTGCGAGGTGGGCCGCCGTCGCGCTTCCCATGCCGCCGACGCCGACGACGACGGTATCGTATTCGGTCATACTCGTGTCGTGGTCGGCGGTGACAATGAACGTGGGTAGTTCGGCCCTGAATCCGATTCCCCGTCGATGGAACGTCCGAATCTCGGCCACGACGCGGCCGGGCGCTTCCGTCGGTCCGCCGTGACCGAGGTTCTCGATCTCGTCACCGAGAATGATTCCACGGGCGTACTGTTATCATCGAGTCACGACGCTTCCCGTCGTCGAGGAGTTCCTGCGTCCGTTCCGTGGACGACGATTCCACCGCAGTCCCCTATTCGACAGTACGCGATATTTTTGTCCTAACGCTCTGAAACGTCCGAATATTGGCGTTTCGACGAATCGATACAGGTATATCCCCGAGGATGATATCGGCTGAAAACGACCGATACCCGGTCGTGGTACCGTGACGGAACAGACAGACTACCTCGACGACAGAATCGCGGATGCAATTCTCAACGGCTCGCCCTACGAGCGACTGCGCGTCCGACGGAACAGCCTCTTCGATCAATCAATCCCGACGAAACTCGCCTGGCAGAGCGTCCTACTGCTCGCGCTGGCACTCATCGCGCCGATAACGCTCGGCTACTCCGACTCGGTTGCGGCGCTGTTTCCGGGTGGAGCTCCACTGACGGCATCGCCGATCATCCTGATGCCGGGTGCGCTCGTCCTCCTCCTCGAACTCGGAGCGGCGGCCGGACACGTCGCCGTCGCCGCGACGATACTCTCCGGCGAGGAGGACCTGAGCACGCGCCGGATGCAACAGCTCCTGAGTGTCGAGGAGATAGCGTCGTTTTATGGCTTGGTCGGTGGCGCACTCCTGCTCGTCATCACGTTGGCGGTGTTCCTCCTGGGCTACAGCGGCGTGGAGACGATCCACCAGTACACGACGGCGGCCGGACGAGGCCCATTCGACGCGTCGGGCACCGGCCTGAGCGTGTTTGCCGTCTCGGCCGTCTCGGTCACGATGAGCGCTATCCTCTTCGTCACCAGTCGGTTGCTCGCCCGACGGCTGTAAGACACGTCGGGACCGAAGATTTAGGCATTCCCGAATTGTATGGGTATCGGGGAGTCTATATGGGAAATGACTCCGAGGACATACTGTACGAAATTTTGTTAGACACGTCGCTGGACGACGACGTGTATCGGGCATTGTCGAGTACGCCTCGACGATATACGCTGTACACGCTCTTGGAGTGGGACCGAATCTCGCTGGACGAACTGGCCGACGTGCTCACGGGGTGGCTGTACGCGAGCGAATATCGGATGGCGACGGCCGAGGACCGCGAACAGTTGCTGGCCGAACTCCGGCGACAACACATCCGTATGCTACGCAAGTCGGGGCTCGTCGACTACGATCCGCGTGAAGAACTGCTCGTCAGGCCCGAACTCTCCCCGTCCGTCACTCGACTACTACACTGGGCACTGAAAAACGAGTATGGGAATTGAGCGAAGGCGAAGGAGCGGAACTACCGATGAACTTCCGGGAAGCCATCGACGCGGTCGAGCGGGAACGAAAGACGCTCGTAGTGTACGGTGGCGACTCGAATACGGACCTCGCGGAGCAGTTCGAGACGAAAAACGTCACGGTGAAGTACAAACGGCTTCGGAGCGTCGGACCGAACGAATTCCTCGTCATCCGGGACGAAGACGGGTTTCAGGGAGCGATCGGGTTGACCGCGCTTCGGGAGTTTCTCACCCCGCCGGTTCTCGTCCCGTGGCACGATGATTTCGATCCGTCCTCGTTCCGCGACCTGCGAACCCTTCTCGATGAAACCCTGTTCACGTCGTTCGACCGACGGCAGATGTTGGCGACCAGCCGCGAAATCGAGGACCGCGCGTGGCGTATCGCCGTCGGTTCCTTACACGTCGGATTTCAGGCGTTCTCGGCGTTTCAGGACCAGATGGACCTCTATCGACGACTCGCGTTGGAGACGAATCTGGATATCCACATTTACGGACGGGCGGACTGGCAACCGCCTCGGATTCCCAATACGACGTTTTGTGCCAGAACGGCGGGAGAGATAGGGCAGGTGTGGTTCCTCGTCTACGACGGTGGCGGTGACGACGACCAGAAATGCGCGTTGGTCGCCGAGGAACGGGACGACGGCGAATTCTTCGGATTCTGGACGTACAACCCGACGACGGTGGACGAATTGCTCGACCATCTCGTGGAAACCTACGGTTGACGAAGATCACTCGTCGGTTGCGATCACCGCTACACGTATCGCGCCGAGAACTCCCAACGGGGCGAAGATAGACATTCCGAGAACCGTCCCGAGCGCGACGTGGAGTTCGGGTCCACCGTACGAGGCGAGCGAGTCGAGCATCGGAACGCTCCCGACCCAGTACTGGAGCGTCCCGATGATTCCCGCAAAGACGACGACCGACAGTGTGTTCCCGGCGACCGAGTCGTAGCTTCGCCGAATCGCCGTCCCCATCGACCTCCCGCGAACCAGCAACACCGGGACGGCGAACAGTCGGGCCGAGACGAACGGACGAGGAGTACGCCGACGAGCAGGACGACGAAGCCGAGCATCGCGCCGACCGCCCAGACGAGACCGGACAGACAACATTGGAAGACGACGAGCGACGCGACGCTTCGAACGGAGACTGAATCACCATCCGAACGGGTCACGAGGGCGACAACCGCGGTTGCGATCGCTATCTGGGTGACGAGCCAGACGGCGGCGACTTCCGCCATGATCGGGAGCCGAAGCCCCAAAATCGCGCCAATCGGTCGGGTAACGAGGGAGGTGTCACCGGGATACAACAGCACGACGAAATGGGCGAGTCCCGCCCGAGCGACGGTGGCGACTTGCGTCACCACCGGGTCCCGGAGTCGGACGATGTTACAGGCGGCGAGTACGATGCTCGTCACCAGAAACGGCACGGCGAGCGAGGGACGCGAGCGGATGTCCCGCAGGGCACCCACGAGCAATCCCAAGGCCGTGATGGAGTCGTCGGGCGGCGAATCGGAACCGACGCGATCGATCTCGGTGCCGTGGACCTGCTCGTCTCGGCTCATCGGGATGCCTCCAATGCGTACAGTTCGAACCCGTCCGTGAAGACGACCATCCCGGCACCGACTGCCGGTGGTGATGGAGCTTTTTCGGTCTCGAATTTCCACCGTTCGTCTCCAGTCTTCGCGTCGAGTGCGAGGAGGGCTCGCGAATCGGGGACGTAGACCGTGTCGCCCGCGACGACGGGCGTTCGCTTGTACTCGCCGACCGGCTTTTCCCATCGAGTCGTTCCCGAGCGTGGGTCAAGCGCGAGGAGGAGGTCCCCGTCGTCCCGTGTGATCTGGACGTACACCGTCTCGTCGGTGACGGTCGGTGTTCCCTGTATCTTCGCGTACTTTCCGTCGCCGGTGAGGCGACGGAGCCACCGACGCTTCCCGGTCTTCCTGTCGAAGGCGATGGCGTAGTCGTCACGCGTTCCGTACACGCCGTGGTCGGCGGCGGTCACGTACCCCCACGTGAGCACCTCTCTGAACGGTTGTCGTCGCCAGCGAACGTCCCCTGTTTCGGCGTCGAGCGTGGCGAATTCGTTGACCCACGTCGCGATGTAGACGACGCCGTCGTAGACGGAAACTCGTGAGGACAGGCCGTCAGACCGATAGCGCCACCGTTCCCGTCCGTCGCTCGGGTCGAGCGCGCGCACGCTACTCTCGACACCTGTATCGTGTGGAACGAAGACGTGTCCATCGGCGATGACCGGCGAGACGGCGTCGCCGCTCGGCAACAACGACTGGATGAACGACGACTTCGGTTCGGGCGTTCGCCAGCGATAGCGGAGGTCACCACGGAGGTCGGTGCCCGGATTGACGCCGTAAACCCGACGCCCGTCGGTCGAAACGACCGTCTCGTTGCGGTATGCAGTTGCCGTTGCGATGGCTGGCGTCACCCCGAACGGCTGCCGCCGATGGGTTTGTGTCGTTCCGTCCGTCGCATCGACGGTGAGGAAACTCCCGGCCGTGCTGTAGACGGTCCCGTCGTAGATGAGCGGCGTCGGCGAACGTCCTGTCACGTTCGGAAGCGTCCGTTTCCACCGAACCGCGGGTTTCGCTCGAAGCGAGAGGCCGTCCGGTTTGTATGCCGTGCCCGCCGAATCGTAGCCGACGAGCGGCCAATCGTCCACGGAAATCGGTCGGGAAGCGGCGGGGTACAGCGCGCTACACCCACCGAGAGTGCCGAAAACGGCAGTCGAAGTGAGACCGAGAAATCGACGACGAGAGGGTGATAGAGGTCTTTTTTGAGGAGGGCTGTCGTTTGGAGGGCGGGGATCAGTCACTGTGCGTCAGATTTCTAGATGAAACAAAATGTATTTTCATTGTCGACAGGTCTGCTCGGTATATCAGTCCATTTAACCATCTTCACCGGGTTTGGTCGGTAGCGAATGAGCTATCGAGACGCGATCATGGCGGCCAAGTACGCCGGGGGGGCAAACGAACAGGCGACGGCGCTTCATCAGCGACGACTCGAAGCGGTCATGAACGGGGAAGGCTACTTCGACTTCGACGCGCCGCGGGGTATCGTCGTTCACGTCGTCCCGACCGGCGTGTACGACGACGGCTACGCGATCGACCTCGGCGAGCACAGCGTGTTACCCGAGGCCGATCCCATGCGCCCGAAACAGCTTCCCATACTCGGGCGGGACGGTGCGCGCGGTTCGTGGACCGCCGACGGGTTCGGGGCAGTCGTCCCGTCGGATGACCGGAACGGCTGTGCCGGGTATGCACATCTCTTCTCGAACGGTGTCGTCGAATCCGTTGCCGCGATTCCGTTCGAGGAATCCCGGACGGAACCGCCACGAATCGACGGACGCGCGCTCGAACTCGACCTGACACGGAGCGTCCGGCGGTACCTTCGCGTGCTCGCGTACCACCAGCGGACGGCCCCGATTTACGTCACGTTCACGATGTACGGCGTCGATGGCTGTCTGCTCGACACCGGTGCGGTCGAGTCGAGCGACGACGCGCACCCTATTCGAGAGCCGATGCTCGCACCGTTCCCCGTGACGCTCGACAACTTCGATGCCGACGTTCGAACCGAACTCGCGGCCCCCCTCGACGCACTCTGGCGGGGTGCGGGCTATCCGAAATCACCCTTCTTCGATTCCGGCGTATGGGAACTTCGGTCGGCGTTCGATGACGGCGACTGAACGGCGGCCATCGTTCCCACTTTACGACAGAATTACTCCATCGTATTCCAACGATGGCGGTCAGCAGCAGTCCGGAATCCTCTTCGGATCCGTATCCGTCTTCGACGGATCGATTCACCCTCACGCACACCATACAGTATGGTGTGGAATTCGCATCACCTGTCCGGCCCTTAAATACTCTCGCAGGACTGAAATACAATCTGGTTGGGCATTTTTGCTCAACCTTCTAACTGCGATCGACCGAACGAAATAACATCATAAAGTTGCCAATAAGGGTTGGTATCTGGAGTAGTACTCGTGAACTGTTGGCAGGTTATCGCTCGATTTTAGTTGTAATATTTTCCGAATTTATCTTGGACCGTCTCCTTCGTAGGCAATGAT
>NZ_JBAWAC010000185.1:0-8043 GCF_049589095.1 Haladaptatus sp.
GTAGCGTTCTGCTCGGCGCGAGCGTGCGGTTCGACCCGCCGAACGACATCGACGCGCGTGTCCTGCTCGCACCGACCGAGGCGGTTGGCGAGTACGAACTTCCTCCGGGTGGACAGTACGTCGCCTACGGCGATGCCCCCGCCGATCCGACCGTCTCGCACTTCGAAACCGACGTGTGGAGCGAAAATCCGGTCTTTCCCGAGACGCCGCTTTCGTCCGATACGCCCGCACTCACGGGAGCGCGTGAAGTGTCCCACGCCGAGTTGCTCGACGCCGGAACCGCGGTGGCCGACGAATGGGGACTCGACCCGTCAGATTCGGTCGCGGTTCGTGCACCGTTGTCGGACCCGCGGACGATAGCCGCCGGACTCGTCGCGCCGCTCCTCGTCGGCGGGGAGTGCGTCCTCGATACCGAACGGACGGCAGATTTCGCGGTCGTGGACGACGATTCGGGCGCATCGAACGCGCCCGAATCGTCTGCGATCACGCTGGACGACGTTCCGCTGTGATCATCGAGATTTCGCTGTAATCCTCGTTTCTTCGACTTCCGCAACCACATAGATTAGGACCCCTCTCCACGAATCCCGACCATGACCACGACGGACATCGACGACGGTTCGGCCATCGGTCTCGGCACGATGGGAATCGACGATCCGGAGCAAATCGCCAACGCCATCGAGATGGGGTATCGCCACCTCGATACGGCACAGATTTACGACAACGAGGCGGTCGTCGGCGAGGCCATCGAACTCGCCGACGTCCCGCGCTCCGACTTGTTCGTCGCCACCAAAGTCTGGGCTGATAGCCTCGCCCCCGGCGACGTGCTGTCGAGCACCGAGGAGAGCCTCGACAAACTCGGTCTCGATACGGTCGATCTGCTCTACGTCCATCGCCCGATAGAGACCTACGACCCGGAAGAAACGCTTCCGGCCTTCGATCGACTTCGGGATGACGGCCGTATCGAACACGTCGGGGTCAGCAACTTCGGCGCTGAGGAGATCGAGGCCGCCCGCGACGTGCTCGACGCGCCGATAGTCGCCCATCAGGTCGAGATGCATCCGCTTTACGAGCAGTCGGAACTCCTCGCGGATGCGGCGGCACACGACACCACCCTCGTCGCGTACTCGCCGATCGCACAAGGCGAGGTGTTCGACCTGCCGGTAATGGCGAATCTCGCCGAGAAACACGACGCGACCGCGGCACAAGTTGCGCTCGCGTGGGTCGTCGAGAAGGGGGCGGTCCCCATTCCACGGTCGGGGAGCGACCACCATCTGCGAGAGAACTTGGCGGCGGGGGAGATCTCCCTCGATGCCGAGGATATCGCGCGAATCGACGCTATCGACCGCGAGGAGAAGCTGTTCGAGTAGTCCGTGTGGGAGTGGGGGCTCGCGTCGCTCGTCACCGTTAGACGGTTGTACGAGAACGCTTTTGCCCTGGCCGTCGAATCGCACTCGGTAGCTCATGGCGATACGCGCGGACGAGATAGAGTTGGTCGTTAGTCTCGGAATACTGCTCGTTAGTGTGGGATTGGGGTCCTTGACGTACCTGACGTGGCGGCGCGAGCGCGAGCGGCGGTTGGCCGTCGTCACCGTCGCCTACGGCCTGTTCGCCTGCCGTGGACTGGCGGTCGTCTTCGAGGAAACGGTCTTTACCGGCGTACAGCCCGAACTCGTCGATCATCTCTCGTCCCTGTTCGTCCTGTTCGGCCTCCTGCTGTTCTTCGTGGCGATAGTGCGGGAGTGAAATGGACGAACTCGAACTCGACTCACGGCGGGCCATCTTCGGCGAGATTCACGCGACGCCGGGGATTCATTTCCGTGAGTTACTCCGCCGACACGAGTACGCGCAGGGGACGATTCAGTACCATCTCCGGTGGCTCGAAGACGAGGGGTTGGTCGAGTCCTCCGACGACGGGAACTTCACCCGTTACTATCCTGCCCACTCGTTCGAATCGGGGGACAAAACGACGATGAACGCCCTCCGACGGAAGTACTCGCGGCGAATCATCGCCCAACTCGCGTCGGAGGACGAACTCAGCACCGCGACGTTGAGCGACCGTGTCGAGAAGTCCCGTTCGACCGTCTCGTGGCACCTCTCCCGACTTCACGAGGAAGGAATCGTGGAAAAGGAACGCGACGGGCGTACCGTGCTGTATTCGCTTCGGGACCGCGACCGGGTGATGCGCCTCTATGCGACCTATCAGGCGAGTTTACGCGACCGGCTGCTCGACAAAGTCCTCGACCTGTGGGACGTGTACTGAGTTCGTCGTTTACCCGGTTGGGTTGACGAGGCTCGTTCCTTCGAGGAGCTTCAAGGCCAGCGCGAGTATCACGAAGACCACGGACCCGACAACGAGTTGACCGAGGAGGCCGGTCATATCGCTTCCAATGGCGACTGCGTGGATGATTCCGAACGCGAATCCACCGTATGCGAGGGCGTGAACCGCCCCCGGATTGTCGAACCGCCGCGGTTCGAGAAAGCCCAGTGTGGCGAGGACGAGCACCACCAGCGAGACGGCTCCGACACCGACACCAGCGAGGAACAGCGAGAGCGGGTAGTTCGGCGCGGGTGCGCTCCCATCGACGACCAACCACGCATCGACGGTTCCGACGATGGCGTGAACCGCCATCATGCCGATGCCGAAGACGGCGAGTTCGATGTGTATTCGACGGGAAAGTCGGTGTATCAAGCCGAACCCTCGGGCGGTGAAGAAGATGCCCGTCAACACGGTCAGCCAGAGTGCCGGAAAGAGCACCAGCGCCGATGCACGGTCGAGATACCACAGCGTGAGCGTGACGAACCCGTTCATGATGCGTGGGTCGTCGTCACGACGGGACAACCCAAATCGTTGCCCTGACCGCGCCCGGCCTTATACGGACATTTGTCGGCGCTGTTCGGGACACCGTCCCGGTCGTCGTCGCGTTGTTGGGTCGTCGTCCCTGTCCCGGTTCCGGTCCTGGTCCCGGTCCTAGTCCCGGAACTCGTTCCAGTCCGGTGATGATCGGTCGTTGGCGGCGTGTAGTGGACGGTCGGTTTCGCCTGCGTCTCCTTTTGATGGGTCGTTCGATACGCCATAACCCCCGACGCGAAGACGAGCGAGGCGACCACCACCAGCAGCGCGATCAGCGTCCGACGACGCTTAGCGGACGTGTCCATCGAATCCCTCCGTTTCGTGAAAAACGCCCTGTCGGATGACAAGCGCCTCCGCACCCTCCCATCCCTCCGCCAAACGAATCGCCTCGCCCGGCCGAAGCGCGGCGAGCGTGGTGGCGAGGGCGTCGGCTTCCATGCAGTCCCGACGCGCGACGACCGTCACGAGATCGTTTCGTGACCGGGTTCGCTTCTCGTTCGGGTTGTAGATGTGCTCGATACCGTCGCGGTTGCGTCGATAGCCGCCCGATGTGGCGACGTTCCACTCCGTCGAGAGGACGCGGAGGAACGTCCCGACATCGTCCGGGCTCTCGATACCGACCGGTCCGGTCGGCCGTGCGATGTCGCCGCCGCCGTCCACGAATCCGCGTCGGCCGACGCCCGAAAGCGTCTCCTGTGCTCGGTCCACGATATAGCCTTTGGCGAGCCCGTTACAATCGAGCGGTCCGTCGGTCCGCACGGTGTCCCCATCGACCGTCACGGACGACGGATCGAACGTCGGGTCCGGCGCTGTCGGATCCTCTCCCCGAACGTACGCTTTCACCTCGTGTTCGACGGCACCGTGACGGATGTCGAAGACGCCGTCAGTTCGGTCGTAGTACTCCAATCCACGGCGAACGATTCGCGCGACGTGACCGTTCGTGACGCTCCCCGTTCGATTCAGCTCGGCGATGTAACTCGATTCGTCGAATGCGTCCAGTTCCCGCTCCAATCGAAGCGCCGATTCCTTCGCACGCTTACAGGCGGAGGTCGCACGGACGCCGTCAGCACCGATTCGAAACGTCGTATCACAGCAGTCGAAGGACGTGCCGGCTCCGCCGACCCTTCCGTACAGTCGGTCCGTGGACGCCGCCAGTCGAGCGCGTATCGGGGGCCGATGCATGTCCACATATTCAGAAGCTGGTATGATATCGATTCGCGTCCATCCATCGAACCGTCAAGCGGCGTCAGTCCACCCAAGAGCGACGTCCATCCGATCATCGACTATCCGCCGAATCACCACCATCCATCCGATCACCGAAACAGAACCTGCGCCCGAAAAGGGGATCAGTTCGCTTCTTCGAGCCTGTCGAGCGCGTCGGGGTTCTCGATGCTGGACATGTCACCCAAGTCCTCGCCCGTGTAGGCCGCCTCGATTGCCCGGCGGATGATTTTCCCGGACTGCGTTTTCGGGAACTCGTCCACGAAGAGGACCTCTCGGGGACGGAACGGTTTGCCGAGCTCCTCACCGACCTGTTCGCGGAGTTCGGCACGCAGGTCGTCGGAGCCTTCGACACCGGATTCGAGGATGACGTAGGCGACGACGGCCTGTCCGGTCGTGTCGTCCGGAACGCCGACGGCGGCGGCCTGATTCACCGCGTCGTGGTCCATCAGCGCGCCCTCGACTTCCGCGGGACCGACCTTCCGACCGGCCACGTTGATGGCGTCGTCCGAGCGCCCGTGGAGGAACCAGAAACCGTCCTCGTCCTTCTGTGCCCAGTCGCCGTGGTTCCACAGGTCGTCGAACCGCGACCAATAGGTGTCCAGATAGCGTTCATCACCCGACCAGAGCGACTTCGTCATCGACGGACAGGAGTCGCGGGCAACGAGGTAGCCGCGTTCGTGCGCGTCGGCGATAGATTCGCCCTTCGCGTTCACGATGTCGATGTCCATACCGAGACCCGGCCCGCCGAGCGTACAGGGTTTGAGCGGCTGGGTTGGCATGGGCATCAGGAAGCAACCACAGATTTCGGTGCCGCCGGAGATGTTGATGATGGGGGCACTGCTCCCGCCGACGTTCTCGTAGAACCACAGCCACGATTCCGGGTCCCACGGTTCGCCGGTCGAACCGAGCAAGCGCAGCGATGAGAGGTCGTAGTCGTCCAACCACTCGTCGCCGTACCCTCGAAGCGCGCGAATCGCGGTCGGCGAGATGCCGAAGACGGTCAGGCCGTGGCGGTCGATCATGTCCCAGAATCGGTCGGGTTCGGGGTAGTCCGGTGCCCCTTCGTACATGAATATCGTGCCGCCGAAGGCGTGGTTACCGATGAGCGTCCACGGACCCATCATCCACCCGATGTCCGAAACCCAGAAGAATCGATCAGCGTCCTTGTGATCGAAGCCGAAGTAGATCTCCTTCGCACACTGCATCAACTGCCCGGCGTGCGTGTGGACGATGCCCTTCGGTTTCCCCGTCGTCCCCGACGAGTACAGCAGCATCGACTCGTCGCTCGAATCGAGTTCCTTCGTCTCGTACTCGTCGTCCTGTTCGAGGACGGCTTCGTCCCACCGTTCGTCGCGGTCGTCGTTCCAGGGAACCTCGAGTTCCGAGGCACTGTGTTCCTCGCTGCCCAGTCGCTCGTAGACGATGGTGTGCTCGACGTGGCCCGCTTCCGCGATGGCCTCGTCGGCGGTGTCCTTCAGAACGACCTCGCTACCACGGCGGTAGAAGCCGTCGCCGGTGAACAGCACGGAACATTCGGAATCATCGATGCGGGTCGCAGTGGCGTCGGTTCCGAACCCGGAGAAGATCGGCACCGCGATCGCGCCGACTTTGAAACAGCCGTAGAGGATGGAGATGACCTCGGGAACCATCGGCATGTACAGGCCGACGGTGTCGCCTTTCTCGATGCCGCGCGCTTCGAGCGCGTTGGCGACCATGTTCGCCTCGCGGTACAGTTCGTGATAGGTGATCTCCCGAACGTCACCCGGCTCTCCCTCCCAGATGCAGGCGACTTTGTTCCGGGTCGGGCTATCGACTCGCGCGTATCGATCGAGGGTGTTGTGCGCGATGTTGATTGTGCCGCCGGGGTACCAGTCCGAGAACTGTGGTCCCTCGCTGTCGTCACGAACCGTGTCGTACTCCTCGTAAAAGTCGATGTCGAGGTAGTCCACCAGTTCGTCCCAGAACCAATCGACGCCGGAAGACGCGTCTTCCGAGCCATCCGTACAGGTGCGCTCGATGAGTTCGTCGTAGTCATCGATGTCGTGTTCCTGCATGAATTCCCAGACGTTCGTGGATTCCACGAACTCCCGTGACGGTTCGTGGACGATTTCGTCTACGTCCGCAAGTGTGTCCATATCATGACCTCCGTGTGGCAAGGATTGCGCACCCGCCTCAAAATAGTTTGTTACCTCCTCAGAGCAGTTCGCTCGCGTTCCCCTCGTCGAGTCGGGAGACGACTTGCTTGAGGTCGGCGGACTCCTCGATTTCGTCGCGGACGCGCTCGCGCGAGCGTACGTCGCTCGAATCGGCATCGTAGGCGCGGACGTACTCGGCCCGGGAGTGTTCGTCGAAGGCGTGGCGGATGGCGAGGTATCCGTCCGGGACGACCGTCCCGCAGACTTTGCACTCCCGTCGTTCGTGCTCGGTCGTCTGATGGACGATGGCGTCCTCGACGCTGGCGAACCGTTCCCCACAGCCGTCGATGTCACATTCCCAAGCGCTCATGTGTTGATTCTCTAATTCCCATGATATAATTGTTTCTTGCTCGTCATCCGAAGGTCGTTCGGCTCGCCGAGAACGACTCGATTGTACGTCCTCCCGAGAGTCCCACTATTTCGAGGACGACGCACCGACGAACCCGGAAACCGACGCGGGGAGAACTCATCACTATCGTTCGTTCGATCAAGCATATGATACCGAAACCAGAACCACTATCGTTCGACCGCCGAAATATCCTTTCGTGACCGACCGCGACGGATTCAGGGTGGACATGCACGTCAAAGTGCTGGACGAAAAGGTCGTCAGACGGGCGAAAGAACGCGGCCTCGACGCGCTGGTGTACGCGCCACATTTCATGCGGCTCCCCGAAATTCGTCAACGTGCGGAAAAATTCTCCGACGACGAGTTGCTCGTCGTCCCCGCTCGCGAGGTGTTCACCGGAACGTGGCGGAACCGAAAACACGTCCTGGCGATCGGATTGGACGACCCCGTCCCCGACTTCATCTCGCTCACGGCAGCGATGGAGGAGTTCGATAGACAAGACGCAGCCGTCCTGATTCCTCATCCGGAATTTCTCAGTGTGGGCGTCACGGAGGCGGACATCCGCGTTCACGCCGACGTCATCCACGCCGTGGAAACCTACAACCCCAAACACTGGGACCGACACAACCGCCGAGCAAAGGAGATCGTCAAGAACACCGGAAAGCCCGCGTTCGGGTCGTCGTACGCACATCTCCGTGGAACCATCGGGGAAGTGTGGACGGCGTTCGGTGAGGACATCGAAACCGAGGACGAACTCGTCGAACGGCTTCGGGCGGGGAACACGACGCGGGTCCTCCATCGGACGGGACGGAGCCACGAACTCCGTCGCCGACTGGAGTTCTCACACCTCGGGTACGAGAACTCGTGGAAAAAGATCGATCGCCTCGTCCTCTCGGGCATGGAAGCCACGCATCCCGACCACGAAACGTACGGCGGGAAGTTCGACGACAGAAGTGTGTACTGAACGGTCGTTTTTCGAGCGCTATTGAAGGCCGACTGCGGTCATCCCCGTGTCGATGAGGAATTGACCGTTGACGATCACAGCAGCGACGACGAGTTCGAACACCGTCACTGCGAGCGTGACCATCGCGGCGTAGCTACTGGAAACCGAGACGCCGAACGGCGCGCCGAACTCGCGTTCGTACGGGTAAAACAGCGCCAGACCGCGTTTGCTCCCGAGCATGTCGAGGGCGTAGTGGGTTAGGACGCCGATCCAGACGTATTGCAGGTTACCGAACACCATCGGGAAGAAGTAAAACAGCGCGAGGATCGGGAGGTTGTGGAGCGTTTTCCGGTGTTTGCCGAAGGCGGTGTCCACGTCCGGAAAGAGCGCGCCGAGGATGACCGGAACGCCGACTGCCACGATTGAGTAGAACGTCTCCACGTCACCCGACGGATGGAGAACGTATCCGAGCCCGACGCTGAGA
>NZ_JBAWAC010000186.1:0-2379 GCF_049589095.1 Haladaptatus sp.
TTGGTTAAATCCTCCGGAAGCGGGATTCTTCGCGCGACGACCGACGATGTGTTTAGACAGGTTCGCCGTTACGGACCGAATTTATGTGTACCGTTGCTGACCGTTCGCTTCGAAACGACTTCGTTTCCGGCGAGAAATGCGAACGACGAATCGAGTCGTCTCGAACTTCGACCGGAAATGAAGGGGTTCAGGGCGCGACGCCGACCGTTAACAGGGTGCCGAACTCACGGTAGCGTTCGACCATCGCCTCGCGCGTCTCCCAGCTGTCGGTCGGGAATTCGGGTTCCTCGGGAATATCGATTTCCCGGTCCGGGATGTTGTCCTGCTCGGCGACGTACAGTCCCGCGTCACGGAACGCGTCTCGATACTCCACGGCGCTCCAGCGCGTCATCTCGACGGCTATCGAGTCCTGCCACTCGTGGGAGTGGACGTTCTCCTCGTAGTAGTTCACCGCACAGAAGACGGTCCCACCGGGGCGCAGAATCCGCCGAATTTCCCGAAGCATCTCGTGGGGATTATTCGCGTAGTAGAACGCCTCCATGGTGAAGACGTGGTCCACGCTGTCGTCCGCGAACGGCAGGTGGTCGAAGTCGCCGACGAGGTACGACACGGCGGAATCGTCCGTGTACCCGTACGCGTTCCGCGCCATCTCTGGCGATCCGTCGAGGCCGTACACCCGTCCCGCGCCTTTCGTCTCGCGCAGTGCGCGCCCGGCGTACCCACTCCCGCACCCCAAATCGAGTACCTTGTCGCCTTCCTCGACCGGCATGCGAGCGAGTGCGTATTTCGCCGTGTGCCAGTGGCGGTCTTCCATCCCTTTGTCGCGGCCGTCCGCCGCCCAATCGTCGAACTCCTCGCGGACACTCATGCACGGGAGAACGGGCGTCCCCGACAAAACGGGTTCGGAACGTGCCGAGTTCGAGCCACATCGAGTTCGGAACGCACTGAGTCGGAAGCGTATCGACCGGAAAACACGGCGATCCGAACGGCCAGCGCTTTATTTCTCGACTCCGTTTCGAGCGATATGGTCGGTTCGAGAAAACGATACGCCTTCGCCGATACGGCCCAGCAGATTCTCGGTGGGTTTCTCCTCGCTGGTCCGTTCGTCGTCACACAGGAGGTGTGGGACGTGGCAGCGACGATGTCGCTGATGCACGCCGCCGCGACCGTCTGCCTCGTCTTTGGAATCGGGTACGGTGCACTCTACAAAGCGGACCACGACCGCGACCCGGACCGCGAGGCGGACGTGGCCGGGATTCCGACCCGCTTCATCTCGCTCATGCTCGTCTCCTTCGGGTCGGTCGCTATCCTCGCAATCGTGTTCGCCGCGCCGGAGACGTTCCTCCACGACGGCCTCTTCGACGGTCACACGTCCACCGATGTCCTGTTCACGACGGCGAAAGCCGTCAGCGTCGGGTCAGTCTTCAGCGTCGTCGGGGCGGCCACCGCCGACACCGTGTTCTGACGTCCATTCCCGCATATTTTAAGTCGGTGCCACTAGTTACCGGACCATATGGATTACCAACTCGACATCGAGAACACGCCCGATTCGATACCCGGCGGAACAGGCGTCCTTCTGCTACACCCGAGCACCGGTGAAACCGACCGAATCGACACCGATTTTCTGAAAACTGACACCGACCACTTCCTCGTTATCTCGACACGGACCACGGCCCGCGAGGTAAAACAGAAACTCGACCACTACGACGTGGACGAGGGCAAAGCGGACATCCTCGACACTCTGAGCATCGAACGCGGCTACTCCCGCCGAAGCACGAACGACGTCCATTACGTGTCGGCCCCCGACGACCTCGAAGGCATCCTCTCGGTTACGGAAACGTTCCTGACCGAAACCGACGGCAAACGCCGTATCAGCTTCGACTCCATCACGGAGATGGCATACTACGCCGACGAACAGCGGGTGTACGAGACGGTCGAGCAAGTCCTCGGACTGCTCGAAGAGAACGACGCTGTCGGCCTGTTCCACCTCTCGAAAGGCGTCCACGACGAAGTGCAAATCGAGCGATTCCTCGGCTTGTTCGACGCCGTCGTCGATTTGGACCGGGACGGAAACGTCGACACCGATTTCTCGAAAGTGAACTGATATCTGTCGAGTTCAGCGATATCGCCAACCCAATCCTATCTCCACTCGAAACGCTCCCCTCCTCGGGGAGCTAACGCTTTTGCCATCGGCCACCGTATATCTCGAAAATGGGGGGAACGAGTGAGTATCGCATCGCCGTCGCCATCGCCGACCCCGCGAACGCCGCGCAGTTGACCCGAACCGCCGTCGATATCGCACGTGAACGGGACGGTGAGGTGCTCGTCCTGCGGGTACTCGTGACCGAGCGCCAATCGCCGTTCGCGCTCTACAACGAC
>NZ_JBAWAC010000187.1:0-7197 GCF_049589095.1 Haladaptatus sp.
GGGAAATATGCGTACTACACATGAGCAACGACCAGCCCCGGTTCGATACTCGGAGCGTTCATGCGGGGCAACGTCCGGACCCCGCGACAGGGGCGGTTGCGCCCCCACTCTATCAAACCACGTCCTACGCGTTCGAAACCGCCGACTACGCCGCCGAACTGTACGCGTTGGAGCGGGACGGCCACATCTACTCCCGCCTGAGCAACCCGACCGTCGAGATGCTGGAGGACCGCATCGCCTCGCTCGAAGGCGGAACGGGTGCGGTCGCCACCGCGAGCGGCATGGCCGCGCTGGACTCCCTGACGCTGGTCCTCGCCGAAACGGGCGATA
Source organism: Haladaptatus sp. (assembly GCF_049589095.1). Taxonomy (NCBI): domain Archaea; kingdom Methanobacteriati; phylum Methanobacteriota; class Halobacteria; order Halobacteriales; family Haladaptataceae; genus Haladaptatus; species Haladaptatus sp. The sequence continues at coordinate 331 of NZ_JBAWAC010000187.1, forward strand.
ACGTCGTCCTCTCCACCGACACCTACGGCGGCACGACGGCCTACTTCTCTCACACCGCGTCCCGCCGGGGAATCGATGCTCGCCTCGTGGACACGCTGGATTACGAGGCGTACGAGGAGCAAATCGACGACGACACGGCGTTCGTCCACGTCGAAACGGTCGGCAACCCGTCGCTCGTCACGCCGGATTTCGAACGCGTGGCCGACATCGCCCACGAACACGGCGTTCCGTTGGTCGTGGACAACACCTTCGCCACCCCTGCGCTGTGTCGCCCGCTCGAACACGGTGCGGACGCGGTCTGGGAATCCACGACGAAGTGGCTCCACGGGAGCGGCACGACGGTCGGCGGTGTCCTTGTGGACGGCGGCGATTTCGACTGGAACGCGGACGACTACCCCGAAATCGGCGGTGAGAACCCCGCGTACCACAGCGTAAATTTCTCGGAGGACTTCTCCGACGCGCCCCTCGCCGCCGCCGCCAGACTCCGCTCGGTTCGAAGCCTCGGTAACCAGCAATCCCCGTTCGACGCGTGGCAGACCCTGCAGGGACTCGAAACCCTCCCGCTCCGGATGGACCGCCATTGCGAGAACGCCGCCGTCGTCGCGGAGTATCTCGCCGACCACGAGGACGTCTCGTGGGTCGCCTATCCCGGCCTCGACGACCACCGCACGCACGACAATGCGGAGCGGTATCTATCGGGCGGATTCGGCGGCATGATCGCCTTCGGTCTCGGCGAGTTCGAGGCCAGCAAGACGTTCTGCGAGGACGTCGAACTCGCCTCCTTCCTCGCCAACATCGGGGACGCGAAGACGCTCGTGATTCACCCAGCGAGTACGACGCACGCACAACTCTCACCCGACGAACAGCGCGCGGCGGGCGTCACCCGCGACCTGATTCGACTCTCCGTGGGCATCGAGGACCCGGCCGACATCCTCGCCGACATCGACGCCGCAATCGAGACGGCGACAACGACGCGAACGGAGGAACCGACACGATGACCGGTTCGGGAACCTCGTCGGCCGACGGAATTTCGAACGGATCGTCACGCTCGCTCGGTTCGTTCGAGTTCGAATGCGGCGAGCACCTTCCCGAACTCGAAGTCGCGTACGAAACCCACGGCGAGTTCACCGGCGACAACGCCGTCCTCGTCTGCCACGCGCTGACCGGGAGTCACCGCGTCACCGGGTCGGTGGACGGACAGGGCGAAGGCTGGTGGGACGAGGTCGTCGGCCCGGGCAAACCCATCGACACCCACGAGCAGTTCGTCATCGCCGCGAACGTCCCCGGATCGTGCTACGGAACCACCGGCCCGGCGAGCACGAACCCGGAGACGGGCGAACCGTACGGCTCCGACTTCCCGACCGTCACCGTCGGCGACTGGACGCGAGCGCAGCGGCGACTGCTCGACGACATCGGCATCGACCGACTTCGTGCGGTTATCGGCGGAAGCGTCGGCGGCATGAACGCCCTCGAATGGGTGAAGCGATACCCGGACCGCGTCGAGCGCGTGATTCCCGTCGCCACGGCGGCACGCCTCGACCCGCAACTGCTCAGCCTGTCGGCGGTCGCACGCCGAGCGATTACGTCCGACCCCGTCTGGCAGGGCGGCGATTACTACCCCGACCACCCCGACTCCGGCCTCGCGTTGGCTCGCCAACTGGGCCACATCACCTACCTCTCGAAGGAATCGATGGACGAGAAGTTCGGCCGGGACCTCGCCGATTGTCAGCCCCGGTCGTTCCCGTCCGGCGGCGGGGAGAACGACGGCCAAACCGCCGACTTCGCGGCCGACTCCTACCGCGACGTCGAGAGCTATCTCGACTATCAAGCACAAAAGTTCGTCCGGCGATTCGACGCCAACAGTTATCTCCACCTCACGAACGCCATGGAGAACTACGACCTCGCCGCGGGCTATGACTCGGACGCCGAAGCCCTCTCGGAGTTCGACGGGGAAGCGCTCGTGGTTTCGTTCTCCGGCGACTGGCATTTCACGGTCGAACAGTCCGACCACCTCGCGGACGCGTTCCGACGCGCCGGTGTCGAAGTCACGCACCGGTCCCTCCACAGCAACCACGGCCACGACGCCTTCCTCGCCGAACCCGAACTCGTCGGCCCGCCGATTCGACGGTTCCTGTCGAACGACGCCGGACGGTTCGCGCCGGTTCACGCCAGTCTGTTCGCACAGTGAACCGAGGCCTCTCTTCTGCTGTCTTTCCCGACGCGGCCCGCTCCGGGTCGGCCGTGGCACTCATTAACATTCGTGTCGTTCAACGTTCGAGATGGGAAATCGACCGTCGCGGCCGCTCGTCGTACTCGTCGTGGTTTCGCTCGCCCTCGGTAGCGTCGCGTTCGTTTCGACCGTGACAGTGCAGGCGCAGGGTACGCAAGTGGAGGGTACGCAAACGCAGTCGGGAGGACAGACCGCGACCTGTGATTTCCCCGCGCTCTACGACCGGAGCATCGACTCGGTCGTCTCCGTCGGCGTCCGAACGCCGCGTGGCGCTGGCGAAGGTTCGGGGTTCGTCTACGAACGCTCGGGTTCGACGGGTTACATCGTCACGAACAACCACGTCGTCGCCGATGCAACTCGGCTTCGCGTCCAGTTCAATCGTAGACAGATGCGCGATGCGGAAGTCGTCGGCACCGCACCGAAGCGCGACCTCGCGGTACTGCGGGTTCGAAACGTCCCGTCCTACGTTGATACTCTCCCGATCGCAAGAGGAGAGGCCGAACCTGGGCAAGCCGTCGCCGCACTCGGTAGCCCGCTCGGCTTGCAGGGAACCATCACGGAGGGCGTCGTCAGCGGGGTCGATCGGACGCTTCCGTCACGCCACGGGGCGACGATTTCCGGCGTCGTCCAGACCGACGCGGCCATCAACCCGGGTAACAGCGGCGGCCCGCTCGTGAGTTGTGACGGCCGGGTCGTCGGCGTCAACACCGCCGGAATCGTCGGCGGGGAGAACCTCGGCTTCGCCATCTCGTCGCGGATGCTCCGAAAGACGGTGCCGCCGCTCGTCCGTGACGCCCGAAAAAATCAGTCCGAAATCTCGATGCGGTCGCCGTCGTCGATTTCCTTCTCGGCGATGGGGAGCCTGACTTCGAGGACGCCGTTGCGGTAGGTCGCCTCGATGCCGTCCTTTTCGACCGACTTGGGCAGGGTCACGCGTTCCGAGAGTTCACGGGCACGGCTGAAGTCGTCACCCGACACCTCGTGTTTTCCGGCGACGGTCAGCGCGTCGTCGTCGAACGAGACTTCGATCTCCTCCTTCTCGAATCCGGGGAGGTCGGCCACGAGGATGAATTCACCATCGTGCTCTTTCAGGTTCAAGTGCGTGCCGCCGTGGGAGTGGCTTTGTAGGTCCTGCCGCAGGTCGCTCGTGCCCCACATGCGGGCGCGCATCTGTTCGAACATTCGGTCCATGTCCTCGAAGGGAGTGTATCGTTCCATGACAATCACCAAATGTATTAGACGCTCGCTGAGATATTAAAGATAGCGGGACACGGAATATCACGTGTCTCTGGACTTCTATTGCAACATCTCCGCTTTAGGTATCGATCAGATAGCGTTCTTATCGACCAACACGTCGTGCAGTTCGTTCATGTGCGTGACGATGGTGTCACAGGCGGGTGCGACGGCCGGTTTGGGGTCGAAGCCGACGGCCAATCCGGCGACTTCGAGCATCGGCAGGTCGTTCGCGCCGTCGCCGATAGCGATGGTGTTCACCATATCCACGTCCAGTTCCTCGGCGAGCGACCTGAGCGCCTTGTCCTTCGTCCCCTCGATGAGCGGTCCCTCGGTCTCTCCCGTGAGTTTCGTCCCGTCGTCCACGACTCGGTTGGCGACGATGGTGTCCACCGACACGCCCTCGCGGTCGAGCGCGACTTTGACGCCGCGCTCGAACCCGCCTGTGAGGATGGCGACGTGGGTTTCCTTGTCGGCCAAATCGTCGAGGATGTCGGCCGCGCCGGGTCGGAGCGTCACCTCCGAAAACGCGTCGGCGGACTTCTCCAGCGACAGGCCTTCGAGGAGGGACACCCGGTCGCGGAGGCTCTTCGCGTAGCTGATTTCGTCGTTCATCGCACGAGCGGTGATGTCGGCCATCTCGTCGGCCGCACCGACCTGTTTCCCGAGCAGGACCGTCATCTCCGAATCCGAAAGCGTTCCGTCGAAGTCGAACGCGACTAGCTTCATTCGAATCGAGGTTCGCGCTTTTGGTTGTTAAAGGAGTGTGGTCGTCGTGGAAATTGCCACGGTCGGCTGACCGAACGGCTTACCGTCCCAATCTCACCAACGTCATCAGTTCCCGCGCATCGTCCAACTTCTTCCGTCGCATCTGTTCGCCGATACTCGGCGAATCCAGACCCCCCAACGCGTTGTACGCGCGGTCGATTCCCCGGATGCTCTCGACCAGTTGCTCGCCCTCTGCGTACGAAATATCGTCCCGCTCTATCCGGTGTTTCCGTTCGAGGCGTTCCCGCTTGAGTTGCCGTTTTACCTCCTCGATACGGTCGCGTTCGCCCTCCGGAACCGTTTCGAGTCGTTTGCACTCGAAGACGAACGCGTTCAGGTCGACGGTCGTTCCTTGGATGCTGATCTTTTCGGGAATCTTCCTCCCGATGGTTCCCGAGGGGCGGTTGACTTCGTCGAGGAGTCGCTCCCGCTGTCGCTCGTTCATATCTCGTCTTCACCTGACAGCAAGATAGGGATTCGGAGCACGGACGTACTCCAAAACATCTGACAAACACCCACGATTTATTTTCCGACCGAACGACGTTCGAACGATGAGCGACGAGGTACCGAGTTCGACCGAACTCCTCGGACGGGTCGATAACGCGACCCGGTTCAAGATCCTGCGGTCGCTGGCGAACGCGTGCCACGAGTCGCCGCCCGACCCGTGGCTCGAATACTCCGAACTCCGCGACGCGGTCTCCATCCGCGACAAGGGTAACTTCAACTACCACCTCGACCGACTCGGCGACCTCATCGAGAAGGGACCGGCGGGATACTGCATCTCGTCCTTCGGCATGCAGGTCGTTTCGGCCATCGCGTCCGGCACCCTCGACCCGGATTGGACGTGGGGTCCGATCGATGCGCCCGGCGAGTGCGTCTTCTGTGGCGATTCGGTGACCTTCCGCTACGAGGACGGTGCCCTCCGTCTCTCGTGTGGAACGGACGACCACACGCTGTTGCTTCCGGGTTCGCCGAGCTTGCTCGATACGGGATCGGAGGAAACCATCGTCGAGCGTATCGCGCTCTCCTCGTACCACGAGTTCGCGCTGACCTACCGCGGCGTCTGTCCAGGGTGTGAAGGGTACGTCGACGGGAGCATTCATCGCGAGAACGTGGAACCGGAACACTACCACTATCACGCCGACTGCCCGCGGTGTGGATTCCAGTCCGGGTTTCCGGTCGGCGTCGTCGCCCTCTTCCATCCGGACGTAATCTCCTTCTTCGCCGAACACGGAACGGACGTTCGCTCGACGCCGTTCTGGACGCTGGACTTCTGTCGTCCCGGACACGAGACGGTGCTGTCTACGGACCCCCTCCGCTTCCGCGTCGACGTGACCGAGGGGGACGAGACGCTCTCGGTCGTGCTGAACGACGGGAAGGATCGTCATTTCTGAACCCGAAAGCGTTCCGCCGAAATAGAACCCGCCTCGCTTCGTTCCAATCGTGAGTCACGCCCCACCGGTTTCCCCTTCGATGCAGAGCGCTGGCGGGAAACACCAAGAGCTATAACATATCTGTCGAGATATGTGGCTGCATCTGAATGAGTTCCGATAGTGACATTCCGATAGACCCTGACGGTTCCTCGGGACCGAGCATCCCCGATATCGATCTTCGAAGCATCTTCGGCAACACCCTCCTCATCGTCCTCGTCATCCTTCTCATCGCCGCTCCGGTGGTCGGATTCCTCTCGTGGACGCCCACTGATGAGGGGAACGTCCAAGTCGTCAAAAAGTGGGGTGCGGCGACGGGAACGGTGTTCGAACCGGGTGCCCACTTCATCAATCCGGTTTCACAGGACACCGTGTCGCTCTCCACGCGCCCGCAGTCCTACACGATGTCCAGCCAACAGGGCGAAGGGAGCAAGTCCGATACCGACGACTCGATCACCGTCCTGACGGAGGACGGGCTCCGCGTGGACATCGACATCACCGTCCGGTATCGCGTGGATGCGGGACAGGCCGTGAAGTTCTACAAGAACTACCGGTCACTCGGGTCCGCGGAACAGCGACTCATCCGCCCAAGCATTCGGTCCGTCCTCCGAACCGAGGCGGGTGCCCTCCCGGTGACCGAAATCTACACCGGAAAGGGCCAAACGAAGCTGAAACAGGCCGCACAGAGCGCACTGAAGAAGGATTTCAGCCGTGACGGCCTCATCCTCGAAGCGGTTCAGATTCGCAAGGTCAACCTGCCCAAACAGTACGAGCAGGCGGTCGAACAGAAGGAAATCACGAAACAGCGCCGCCAGCAGAAGGAGAACGAACTCGAAGTCGAGAAACTCGAAGCCGACCGGAAGAAAATAGAGGCGAACGGTGAGGCGGAAGCGAACCAGATCTTGAGTCAATCGCTCGATCAGAAAGTCCTCACTCAGAAGTACATCGATAAACTGGACGAGACCGATACGGTGTACATCCCGGTCGGCGACAGCGGCTACCCGCAGTTCGTGCGGAACATCGGCGGGTCGAACAACGATTCGCCGTCGGGAACGACCAACAACTCGACGAACGCGTCGGCCTGATGACGGACGACGCCACGACCCGATTGGCGAAGTGGGTCCTCGTCGCGGTCGGATTCGCCTCGCTCGCGGTGCTCCTCGGCGTCGTCGTCAGGTCGTTCGTGAGTTGGAAGGCCCTCCTCCT
>NZ_JBAWAC010000188.1:0-4578 GCF_049589095.1 Haladaptatus sp.
ACCGTCGGTCGCGTCGCGGAGACCCAGCAGGGTCTCGCCGGTCGTGGATTTGCCACAGCCAGATTCGCCGACCAGTCCGAGCGTCTCGCCCTCCTCGATGGCAAAGGAGATGCCATCGACGGCTTTCACGCTCTTGGGCTCGCGGCCGAGCAGGCGGTCGGTCAGCGTGTCCTGTTCGAAGTAGTACTTCTGCAGTTCCTCGACGCGGACGAGGTGGTCAGTCATCGTTTGCCTCCATGGGTTCGGTTCGTTCGTCGCCCTCGAAGTAGTTCGACGGAAGTGCTCTCGCCTCGTCGTACTCCACCTCGGTGAGCACACAGCGCGCTTCGTGTTCGGGACTGCCACCCGCGTCGTGCATCGACGGATGTGACAGACACTCCTCCATCGCCTTCGGACAGCGGTCGGCGAAGTAACAGCGGTCGTCCATCTCCGAATCGATCAGGTCGGGGACGTTCCCCTCGATGGGTTGTAGCCGCGGTGCAGGGTCCTCCAAGTCGGGAAGCGACCCGAGCAGTCCCTGCGTGTATGGGTGGACCGAGTCATCGAACACGTCTTCGAGCGTCCCGTGTTCGACCAGTTCCCCGGCGTACATCACGCCGACGCGGTCGCACATCCGGGCGACGACGCCGAGGTTGTGCGTGATGAGCATGATGCTCATGCCCGTGTCGGCCTGCAACTCCCGAAGCAGGTCGAGGATCTGGGCCTGAATCGTTACGTCCAGCGCCGTCGTCGGCTCGTCCGCGATGAGCAGGTCGGGTTCACCGGCGAGTGCTTGGGCGATCATTGCCCGCTGGAGCATTCCGCCCGAGAACTGGTGAGGATACTCGTCGGCACGGTCCGCCGGGTCGGGAATCCCGACCTGTTCGAGCAGTTCGACGGCCTTCGCCCGACTCGGCTCGCTGACGTAGTCCCGGGACGGGAAGATGGTCCCCGCGATGAGGCTTCCGAGGCCGTAGCCCTGCGTCCGCGAGCGCGTCGAACGCGGGTTCGACTTCGCTCGTCGTTGGACTTCGACCGCCTCGGCGATCTGCTCGCCGACCGTGATCGACGGGTTGAGGCTGCTCATCGGATCCTGGAAGATCATGCTGAACGACGGACCGCGCAGGGCGCGGCGTTCCCGCGTCGTCAGCTGCCGGATGTCCACGAACTCGCCATCGACCGCCTCGGGACGATTGCCTCCGACTTCCTCGGCGAGCGTGGCGTTCCGATACCACACCTCTCCCGACGTGATCCTGCCGGGCGACTCCACGAGGTCGATGATGGAGAGCGCGGCGACGCTCTTTCCGGACCCCGATTCGCCGACGACGCCGAACACTTCCTCCTCCCGCACATCGAAGCTGATGGATTCACAGGCGTTGACCTGCCCGTTTTCGGTGAAGAATCGGGTCGAGAGGTCACGTACGCGAAGCAGGTCGCTCATACGCCACCCCCTTCGCCGTCGATGCCGGGGTCGAGCGCGTCGCGCAACCAGTCACCGACGAGGTTGATGCCGATGACGGTGATGACGATGGCCAATCCCGGCACCGTCGAAATCCACCACGACGTGGCGAGGTAGTCCTTCCCCTGTGAGATGTCGAAGCCCCACGAGAGGTTTACCCCGGAGAAACCGAGGTAGGACAGCGAGCTTTCGAGCAGGATGATGGCCGCGATCTGGATGGTCGCCAGCACGATGATGGGCGTCACGCTGTTCGGCAGGATGTGTTTACGAAGGACGAACGAGTGCTTCGCACCCACCGAGCGGGCCGCCTTGACGTACTCCTCGCCGACGACCGTCAGCGCCTCGCCGCGTGAGACACGGGCGAACCACACCCAGTTGACGAGCGCGACGACGACGACGACCGTCGCCGAGACCCCGATTTTGGCGGGCATCCCGGAAACGAGGCCGCTGGCCACGAAGGGGTCGGGTACCCTGATGACCTGTTGGTCGAACATGCCGACGAGCGCAATCGCCAACACGAGCGACGGGAACGCCAACATGATGTCGGCGCTCCGCATCAGCGCGTCGTCTACGAGTTCACCGTAGTATCCCGCGACCAGTCCGACGGTGACGCCGATGAGCATCGCCAACAAGGTCCCGAAGATACCGACGAGGAGCGACGTTCTCGCCCCGTAGATGACCCGTGAGAGGATGTCCCTTCCGAGTTGGTCGGTCCCGAGCGGATGGGACGGCTGTGCTTTCACGTAGGACGTGTTGTTGACGATCTTCACTTGTCCATCGACCATCTTCGAACTCGTCTGCGTCGTCTGCTTGCTGAAGCCGAGCGGCGGCAGTTTCGAGTCGTCCAAATTCTGGTTGTACGGGTTGTGCGGGGCGATGAACGGCGCGAACACCGCGACGAGAATGACCGCGATGACGAGCACGAGGCCGATCTTCGCCAGCAGGCTGCTTCGGAACTCACGTTTGAGGTTCCGGAGCGTTCGGGGCGAGATCATTCGTAGACCACCTGCGGGTTGATGTACGCGTACAGGAAGTCCACGGCGATGTTCACGAGGACGAAGCCCGTCCCGATGATGATGAGCGTCCCCTGAATGAGCGGCCAGTCACGGGTGTTGATCGAGTGGATGATCAGCGTCCCGAGGCCGGGCCACGCGAACACCTGCTCGGTGATGACCGCGCCGCCGATGAGCGTCCCCAGTTGCAGACCGAGAACAGTGATGACGGGAATGAGCGTGTTCCGGAGCGCGTGTTTGTATCGCACGAGCGTCTCCGGCAGTCCCTTCGCCCGCGACGCCCGGATGTAGGTCTTCCCGAGCTCGTCGAGCATGCCGCTCCGGGTCAACCGCGTGATGAGCGCGGTGAAGTACGTTCCCAGCGTGATCGCCGGGAGGAAGATGTGTTTCCCCCACGAGACGAGTCCGCTAATGCTCCCCTGCGTGAGAAGCATCTCCACCGCCGGGAAGAACCCCATGCCGCGATGGCCGGTTGGGAACGACCCGCCGACCGCCAGCAGCAACACCAGCATGATGCCGAGCCAGAAGTTCGGCGTACTGATGCCCGTCAGCGAGAACGTCGTCGCCAGGTAGTCGACCGGGTCGTGGCGTCGCGTCGCGCTGATGACGCCCAACGGGATCGAGAGCACGATGGCGACGATGCTGGACGCGACGGCGAGTTCGATGGTCGCCGGAAGCCGCGCGAAGATGCGCGAACTGGCTTGCGTCCCGGAGACGTACGAGTACCCCATATCCCCGTGCAGGAGGTTCCAGATGTACTCGCCGTACTGGACGTACAACGGTTTGTTCAGGCCGAGTTCCATTGCGATTCTGTGTTTCAACTGTGGCGAGGCGTTCAACGGAGCGATGACCGTGATCGGACTTCCAGGTGTGACGAACCTGAGGAGAAACACCACGGTAACGACCCCCCAGATGACGAAAATTCCCTGTAAGCCCCGTCGGATCAGGAACCGTCCCATCGACATCTATGAACACCCCATCGATAGCGGATTCATCTACTTTGGAGAGATGGCGTAGGCGTCGATACGTTCGTCACGGCGAGCCTCCCAGTTGATACGCTGGCTGACGCCGTACACACTGTACTGCCGGTTGAGGAAGATCCACGGCGCTTGGTCGTGGAGCGTTTTGTTGATCTTGTACAGTTTCTGGTTCCGCTTGTCCCCGCCCGGCATGTTCTGTGCTTCCTTCATCATCTTGTCCACGTCCTTGTTGCTGTAGGACGTGAGCGCCCCGTTCGTCGTGAGGAGCGGGATAATGGTCTGGCTCGCGTCGAACGTCGCGTTCCCCCAACCGATGAGGTAGAACTTCGGACCGGTGTCGATCTTGCCGTCGGTCAACTCCCCGGCGAGCGAGTTGAAGTCACGCTGTTTCACCGAACAGTTGACGTTCTTGAGCTGGTCGATCTGTTTGGCCACCGCCTGTGCGATTTCCACGTCCTTCAGGTACCGTCCGACGGGCGTGTGAAGCGTGATTTTCGCCCCGGCGTTGCCGCTCTCCTCGACGAGCTGTTCGGCCTTCTTCTTGTTCGCCGGGTACGGTTTGACGTTCGAATTGTAGCCGGTGAACCCTTCCAGCGTTGGCTGGCCGGTCGGACCGGCGAAACTGGAGAGGATGTTCTCGATGATGCTGTCGAGGTCGATGGCGTAGTTCATCGCCTGCCGGAACTTCGGGCTGTCGAACGGTTTCGCGTCGTAGCGCATCGCGTTGTAGATGATGCGCGTGCTCGGAACGGCCGAGAGGGTGGTTTTCTTCGAATTCTTCACGTTCCCCGCATCCTGCGGCGGGACGTTGACGATGATGTCCGTCTCGCCGTTGAGCAGTTGGTTAACCCGGGTGCTCGACTCCTTCGCCGCGTTGAACGTGAGTTCCGACACCGCCGCCGGGTCGCGCCAGTAGTCCTCGTTGCGCTCGAAGACGACTTTCACGTCCTCGGTGTACTTCTTGAGCCCGAACGGGCCGGTTCCGTTCATGTGCTTCGCGATGTAGTTCTTCTCGTGGCTCTGCACCCACTTCTTCTGCATGACGTCGCAGTAGGTCGCAAAGAGGCCGAACACGATGGGGTTCACGCCGTCCGACGTGACCTCGACTTTGCCGTCTTTGACCTCCGCGCCGGTCACGCCCGAGAGC
>NZ_JBAWAC010000189.1:0-3508 GCF_049589095.1 Haladaptatus sp.
GTGGCTCTTCTCGAACGGGTTGTACGACAGCGGGCGGGACTTGTTCATCACTTTGCCCGCGTCGCCGACGATGAACAGCGCGCCGACGGGTTTCCCTTTCTGTCCCTTCTTCCCCAGTTCGATGGCGACTTCGAACACGTCGCGGATGACGCCGGGGTCGGCCCGCGAGTTGGCGAACAGGTCGTAGATTCCCGAGTGAACGTCCTCGTCGGCCTTGGTCTGGGTGACCGTATCGAGTCCGTCGCCGAACATGCTCGCCACGCAGGTCAGTTCGTCACCGTCCTCCGCGAATCCGTTGTCCATCGCCCCCTCGATGCCGAATCGGATGCGGTCTTTGACACTGGTGAATTCGAGTGGCAATTCCACGAAGTTGCTCGCGCCGACGTTGTTGCTCGGTGCGACGACGACCACGTCCGTGTCGTCGAGTTCCGCGAACCGTTCGTAGTACGACCCGCTCGGAGAGAAGAGAAACACTGCGTCGACACCCCCGACGAGGTCCTCCAGAAGTTCGCTCAGGCTAGCCATTACAGAATGCCACTCAATCCCCGGAGAAAAGGTTTGCGGGGGTATATGTCATCAGAAATCTCTTTTTACGGACGTGTCTCTCGTCGTTCACTGGAGATGTTTTGTCCATTTCCCCGAGTCCCTCTGTTCGATTCGTTACATACCCATGTCCGCGGCGGGGTCGGGAACTGGCAGGTCGTTCGGTCGAACGCCAAGCAGTTCCGCCACATGGTCCAACACCATGTCGAATCCGTAGTAACGTTCGATTTCAGGACTGTCGGCCGTTTCCCTGACTTTCAGCATCCCGTACCCTTCGCGGTTCTGTGCGACCGCCGCGGTTTTCCCCTCGCGCGAGAATTCGAGGATGCGCTCGTGGTCGGTTTCGGAGTAGCGGGCCGTGATGTCGTCGTCCGAGAGCGTCGTCATGGTCGGCGGTTCGAAGGGGGGGCAGTCGAAGCTATCGGTTCCAACCCGAAAGCGACGTGAGTCTCGCCCCTCGATTGTCCCACATGACACGCTGGCACCAGAGCGGCACCCGCCGCGACATGTGCATCCTCCTCGCCGAGGCCGGGGAACTCCGCGGCCAGAAACTCAAGACGAGACTCGAATCACACTACGACAAACAACTCGACCCCAAGCGATATTACGCGACGCTGGAGCGACTCGTCGAAAGCGGGCACGTGGAGCGACGGGTCGAAGGGCTGTACGACGTGTTCTCGTTGACCGAAATCGGGAAACAGCGGCTACGGGAGCAGTTCGAGTGGATGCGGGAACAGGTTGAAGAGTAGGGATTCGAGGTGCGGAACGACGGGGTAGTTTTGGTGGCGATGACTCTTCTGGTGATGGACTGGCCCTCGGAAAACCACACGAAAACCGATCGCAATTCGTAAACACTGAGCTTACTCGCCTGCAAGTTCGCCCGCGAGTTCCTCGGCGACGGTGAGTCCCAGTACGTCCTTGCTCCCGCTGTACTCCCGGACGCTGTTCGGCCGGACGAACAGCGTCCTCGTTTCCTCCTTCCCCATGACGCTCGCGTCGTTCGCGACGACGAACGAGAGGTCGACCCGTTCCAAGGTTTCACGGGCGGCGGCGACCATCGCGTCGTCGTCGCCGCTCGTTTCGGCCTTGAACCCGACGATGGGGAGGTCGGGATGTTCGTCCCGAATCGTGTCGATGAGTTTAGGAGTGGGATGCAAGTCGAGGGTGAGTTCCCGTCCCGACCGAATCTTTTCGTCCTCGTCGTCGGCGGTGTAGTCGCTGATGGCAGCGACGGAGACGAGGACGTCGGCCGGGAGTCCTTCGATGTGTTGGCGGACGGCGTCGAGCATCTCGGCGCTGGTCTCGACCTGCTCGACGGTGGCGTAGGGGACTGTCGGTCCGTCGTGAATCAGTGTGACGGAAGCACCGTAGACGTAGCAGACGCGGGCGACCGCCCGGCCCGTCTTTCCGGACGCTCTGCTCGTGATGATTCGGACGGGGTCGATGGCCTCGCTGGTCGCGCCGCTGGTGATCACGACGCGCTTTCCGTCGAACAGATCGGGGGTGGTCGCGCGGGCGACGTCGAGCGCGATGGCGTCCTCGGTGGCGATCTTCGCCTTCCCTTCCTCGATTCTCGGGTCGACGAACTCGACGCCCCACGATTCGACGCGGTCGATGGCATCGAGGACGCCGGGGTGATCGTACATGGGTTCGTGCATGGCGGGCGCGATGACGACGGGCACGTCCGCGCCGAGCGCCGTCGTCGCGCAGGTCGTGACGGGCGTGTCGTCGATAGCTCCCGCGATTTTCCCGACGGTGTTCGCCGTCGCGGGCGCGATGAGGAACACGTCGGCCCACCCCTCGCGGCCACAGAGTTCGACGTGTTCGACTTTGCCCGTTATCTCGGTGACGACCGGGTTGTCGGTGGCGAACTCGACGGCCCACGGGTTGATGATGCCCTTCGCGCTCGGCGACATCACCGCGCGGACGTTCGCGCCGCGCCTGCGCAACTCGTGTGCCAGTTCGACCACTTTCACCGCCGCGATACTTCCGGTCACCCCCAACGCCACGTTTACTCCGGTCAGCATTATCCGATAGTGGGTGGGGTACCCCGAAAAAAGTCACTGGTTCGATGGTTGCGTGGGTTCGAATTGTAGAGGACTCGGAAAACACCCACCCGTTCGCTCCGACAAGACGTGTTTAATTGGTGTGTGAGTGCAGTTGATGGGAAACAGACACTGAAAGCCCCCCGCCCGTTCGCGGTCGCTGTGCAGGATATCCACGCTCTCCACGCCGGGAGAGCAACGCTCTCCCGAGCCACCCCTCGCTTCGCTCGCGGCGACACCGCCCGCGCGGATAGTGCCTCCACAGCGACTAAAACAAGCGCGAACTGACGGCCCCTTTCAATCCACCCACACCTCCGCCCCGCGACAGCCACACCCTCCCCAGCCGATTCGCTCCGACGCTCCCGCTGGTCGCGTCGTCACTCATCCCTCGCGCGGAAAGCCAGACAACCCCTCGGATGACCGTTATCCTCGGGGTTGCTGGCGCACGCGCCATGCGGTTGGTCGATATCGCGTAGCCCGTCCTTCCGAGTGGCGCGTGCTGGTACCGACTGGAGGCCAGCGAGGTTTCGAAGAAACCTCTGGGTGAACGGTGCAACCGTGAACCAACGGCCGGCCGACGGTCGATGCCAATAGCGTGCAAGGGATGACGAAGGGAGCGACAGCGACCGAAGGAATCGGCTGGGGAGGTGTGTGGTGCGGTAGCGGGGCGGAGGTGTGGGTGGATTGAAAGGGGCCGCGAGCGGGCGGGACTTTCGGAGTAGTCTTCTCGGTAACTGCAATCGCAACCTCAAAACTAGAATTCTCTCGGAGCGGGCGGGGGCTTTCGAGGGCTACTTTCCAGTAGTTGTAGTCGAAGTAGTCACAGCGCTTTCTTGTATCGAGCGGACAAGAACGTTCAAAATCAGTTTCCCAGAAACTGCAATCACAAAACAATCGAATCCGTATCGCCGCTTCTACTC
>NZ_JBAWAC010000190.1:0-3090 GCF_049589095.1 Haladaptatus sp.
GATATATTCCCGCTTGTAACTCAATTCGTCCTCGCAATCGGGGCGTGCATCGTCCTCATGTACGTCATCGTCCGTTCGAATCAGCTCATGGACGAGTGATACGGAGACGGACGCTCGATTATCCTAATCCTCTTCCAGCGCCAGTTCCTTGAAAAATCGCTCCGACACGATGTCGAACAGTCGCTCGTTGATGGCGGGCGAGTCCATGTCGCTGTCGGCGAAGATTCCGAGCGACACTTGTCCTCCGGCGCGGTCCTGATGGCCCCCGGCGGTACCGAAGTCGGCGAAGGCCCCGTTGAGGACCGCGCCGATGTCGATGCGGGGGTCGAACGACCGGCCGCTGAGCCAGAGGTCGCCGTTGACGATGCCGATGACGAGCACGGTTCGGATGCCTTCGAGGCGAAGGAGGTAGTCGGCGGCCTGCGGAAGCGCGCCGCTGTCGGGGGTCTGCCCGATGCTGGAGACGAGGACGGACCCGCGCAGAGTGCGGTAATGGATCGCCCGTCCCACCGCGTCCAGCGTCTCTGGCGTGAGCGACGACCCGTACACCTCCTCGATGAGGTCGATGTCGGCGTGCGGAAAGAGGTCGAGCGCCGCCCGGTAGTCGAGTTCGGTCGGGTAGCGGATGTCGTCCAGTCGTTCACGGTGGATGGCGAACAACAGCGCCGAGGCGACCAAGCGAGGTGGCTTGCCGTTCAAGTTGGTCACGTACTCCGCGAGTATCGCCGCCGTCGAGCCGTACTCGGGGCGCGCGTCCACGAACGACGCCTCCGTCTCGGCGATCGATTCCACGTTGTCGATGACGACGTCGGCGGAGACGGTCGGCGGCATTTCCACCTTCGTCCCCGAAATCGAGTGGTCAACGAACGCGACGAGGTCGTACTCCTCGAAGGCGGTGTCGTCGATCTCGTTCAGTTCGATGTCGAAGATGCTGATGAACGACCGGATCTCCTGGTGCGTGATGTGCCCCTGATAGAAGATGTCCGTGTCGTGTACGCCGTTTTGTGTCGCGATCCATTCGAGCGCGTAGGCACTCGCCAGACAGTCCGGGTCCGGCTGGTGATGACAGACGATCGCGAGCGACTCCGTTTCCTCTAAGGTGGTTGCCAGTTCTTCGGGTTCGCCGACAGCTATCTCTCCCATTCTCCATCCCCTGTATCACTATGTGTCTGTCAAACAGGAAGCTACCGGTTGGTTTCGCCGTCGGTCGGAAAAATGGAAGTCGAACGGCTATTCGGTCATCTCGATCAGGTCGTCCGGCATCGGAACGACGCCGAGTTGCTGCATCATGCCAAGCATGTCCCAGTTGGCCCACGTCTGCGTGATTTCCCCGTCCTCGACGCGATGCATGGCGAGACCACTGATCTCGAACGTCTGGCCTGTCGGCTCGTGACCCATGAAATCGCCCTCGTGGGTGCCGGTCTCGGTGCCGCGGAAGACGACCAAATCGCCTTCGCCGATCATCTCCTCGATGGAGACTTCGGCGTCCGGAAACGCCTCCCCGAACATTTGGATCATCTCTTTGAACTCCTCGGGACCCTGTGCACCCGACGGTGCGTCGGGGTCGTATCGGACGTAATCCGGTGCGAGCAGTTCGTCTGCGACCGCTTCGTCCCCCTCGTTCACGAATTCGTTGATGAGTCGATTGACTATTTCCTTGTTTTCGTCTACGTGTTCCATACTGTCCCCCCAGACACCGTTACGCCGTCGGGGTACAAATTGTTGTCTGGGAGTCATCTCCAACTGAAACCGGGTGCAGAATAGCATCCATCGGCTGTCGAGTTGAATACGATAGTCGACTGGCAAACACTTATTTAGCGATCGGTGTGCAACTATGTGTCATGGCGAGCAACGCCGACTACAAGCAAGCGGTGCTCGACTCGAACCCGGACGACTGGCGAACCGGCGGTGCGCCGGACTCGTTCGTGTACCCGAACCGGGACATCACCATGGAACGGATCGGGGACTGGACGCCCACGTCCGCCCCGTGGGAGGAATGGACCGCCGACGACACGCTCCGACGTGCGAAATACCGTCTGTATCACGACGGTGCCCCGTTCGACCAGTTGGACGTTCTGGCCCTCGACGACGGAACGTTGCTACCGATGCCCGACTACAGTCCCCCGGAAGGAAAACCGGACGCCATGCCCAACGAGTACGTCCTCACGCTGACGCGCTATCAGGACGTACTCGGCAGAGTCGCCACGGATGGCGATTTCGAGAGCGCACGCGCTGACGTAGGCGTCGTCGTTCGTGAAAACGGGAGGTGAAAACGGGAAGTGAAAACGGGAACGGGACGGCCAGCGATCGAAACAGCCCCTTCGGACCGTTCACCGACTGACGAGAAAATTCAACTCGAAAACCGTTCTGACGGCGCTGGTGCATTGATATGTCTGCCCGGTGTATGCCATTCATGATTTTCGACCCAACGGCGGAGCACGACCCGCTCGAAACGGCCGACAGTCTCGTCACGGATGGCGGAACGACGGAGGAGAGCATCGAAATCGAGTTCGTCATGGAGGAGGACGAGGACGTTCACGACGGGAACCGCATCCTCGTGCCGATTCTGGACACCCAGACGGACGACGAACAGGAGTACGACATCAAGCGACTGCTCGGGACCGCGTCGTCACTGGCCCGTTCCCGGGACGGCGTGGTGCATCTGGTCAACATCCTGCTCTTCCCTGCTCAGACACCGCTCGACACCGTCGCACGGGATTCACAAATCGACAAGGAACGGAAGAAAGCGCGTGATGACGTGACGGAGCTTTTGAACTGGGCCGAGGATAACGGGTTTCGAGATTTGATGCAGGGGAGCGTCTGTCTCGCGCACAAGGAGGCGAGGACGTTGCACCAACTGGTCGATGGGGGGGAGTACGACGCGGTATTTCTCGGGACGCGAAAGCAGACCTCACAGCGGCAGCGGTTGCTTCGCGGCGACACGATCGAGCGGTTCCTCGAAACCGCGACCTGTGACGTGTACGTCGAACGGTTCGGACTGGAACCGTACGTCGAGGAGTTGGGGTCATCGGCCGAACAGGCACACCGACTACTGCTGGCCGTCGCCGATAGCGTTCACTCCGATTTGGC
>NZ_JBAWAC010000191.1:0-2427 GCF_049589095.1 Haladaptatus sp.
TCCTCGACGCGCTCGTCCTCCAACTTGGCGAACAGTTCGGTCGGTTCGCCGAAGTCACCGCGCGGCGCGGAGAGTGCGTCTGCGACCTCGGTTCCGTGAACCGACCCGTCCTCGCCGAGTTGCGTCCAGAGCGCTTCGGCCTTGCCGGGCAGGATTGGCTCGAACAGCACGGCAAGCGCCTTGGATACCTGCACGCAGTCGTAGATGACTTGTTCAGCCTGCTCGGGGTCCTCGTCGGTCAGCTTCCACGGCTCGTTGCGCTGGATGTACTCGTTGCCGAACGCGGCCAGTGCGGTTGCGGCGTCGCCGAGGTCCTTGAGCGAGTAGTCGTTGACGGCCGCGGTGAACTCCTCTATGGCCTCCTCGATTCGCTCCGTCACCTCGTCGCTCGCCTCGACGTCCGGCGCGCCGTCGTAGTTCCGCGCCGCGAACAGCAGGCTTCGATAGACGAAGTTGCCGACCGTTCCGACGAGTTCGCCGTTGACGCGCTCTTGGAACCGGTCCCACGAGAAGTCCACGTCCTGCTGGAACCCGCCGTTGGTGGCGAGGTAGTAGCGCAGCAGGTCCGGGTCGAAGCCCTCGTCGAGGTAGTCGTCGGCCCAGACGGCGCGGTTGCGACTGGTGGAAAAGCCCTTGCCGTTCAGGTTGACGAAGCCGCTCGCCATGACGGCGCGGGGTTCGTTGTACTCCGCGACGTGGAGCATCGCGGGCCAGAAGACGGTGTGGTGCTGGATGATGTCGCGGCCGATGATGTGGACGATTTCGCCGCTCTCCTTCCACGTCTCCTCCCAGTCGTAGGTGTCGGGGCCGACGCGCTCGGTGTACTGTTTCGTGCTGGCGATGTACTCGATGGGAGCGTCCACCCAGACGTAGAGCACGAGGTCTTCCGTCCCATCTTCCTCCCCAGGATAGTCGATTCCCCAATCCATATCGCGGGAGATACACCAGTCCTGGAGTTCACCCTCAATCCACTCGCGGGGCTGGTTCTTCGCGTTGCTCGTCCCTTCGAGGCGGTCGATGAATCCCTGGAGGTACTCCTGCAGGTCCGAGACGCGGAAGAACTTGTGCGTCCGCTCGCGATACTCCGCCGGGTTCCCGGTACGGGTGCTCGTCGGGTCCTCGATCTCACCGGGTTCGAGATGCCGTCCGCAGCCCTCGTCACACTCGTCCCCGCGCGCGTGGGCACCACAGTACGGGCAGGTCCCCTCGACGTAGCGGTCGGGGAGCGGGTCGTCCTCGATGGGGTCCCACGCGACCTTGATCTCCTTCTCGTAGATGTACCCTTCCTCGTCCAGTTTGCGGACGATCTCCTGGGTGAGTTCCGTGTTCGTCTCGTCGTCCGTGTGGCCGTAGTTGTCGAACTCGATGTTGAACTTCGGGAACGTCGCCTCGTACTTCTCGTGGTGGCGAAGCGCGAATTCCCGCGGTGAAACGCCCTCCTTCTCGGCGTTCACGGCGACCGGCGTGCCGTGCATGTCGGACCCCGAAACGAAGGCCGTTTGCTGGCCGAGCGTGTCGAGGGCGCGCGAGTAGACGTCACCGCCGACGTAGGTTCGGAGGTGTCCGATGTGGAGTTCCCCGTTCGCGTAGGGAAGCCCACACGTCACCACCGCCGGTTCCTCGGTGGGAAAACTGTCGTGGCTCATACTATCGTCTCCTTCCTTGCGGGTGTAAAACCCGCCGATTTCGTGTGTTCGTCATTGATGATGTGGTCGCTGCTGCGTGATATTCGTGTAGCGGTCGCTCTCGAAAACCGGAATCGACGGGTTTCACCCCCGAAAACCGACCGCGGCCGGCCCAGAAGGATTCACCCGACGCTATCGGCGCATGCGCATAGCGAATCGGGTGAGGTGGGCCGTCGAACGCATACCACGCAGTAGGTTCGTTATCGTATATAAACACTTGGCCGCGAGGAGGATTTTGGTTTTCCGTGACGGCGGAAAGAATCGTCTTCAGTCCCGGAACTACTCTCGAGAAATCGCACTCACGACCGCAAAACGCCACCCAATTCGCAACACCCGTTCTCGCCGTTCAGACCGACAGAACGCCTTTGGTGATGAGCAACACCAACACGAGCCGTCCGACACTGCCCGCAAAGGACGCCAAGGCGAACTTCACGTAATCCGTCTCCAGGATCGAGAAGGCGTAGATGGAAATGGTATCGGGGAAGCCGGGGACACATAGCGCGCCCGCCAGGCCGAAGTAGCCCCAGCGTTGGGCGAGTGCGACGGTCTTCCGTTCGGACCACTCCACGATGTCGATCCGCGAACGGCGGAGTGCGCGGATGACCGGGCCGGACTCCTTGGCCTCCTGGCCGATGTGGAACGCGAACACGCTTCCGGCAGCCTTGCCGAACCCGCTGACGAGGATGATGAGCGAGTACCGTCCGATTTTCCCGATGCCGAGGTCGAGGGGGGCGAGGAGGAC
>NZ_JBAWAC010000192.1:0-3829 GCF_049589095.1 Haladaptatus sp.
GCCTCGTCGTCTCGTTTCGCCTCTTCGACGTCGTTCGTGATGGCGGTGTTCGATACGTTCGCGGAACGAGCGACGTTCGAACCGCCGTTTCGGTCGAGTACAAATAGAGCCGAACGGTTTGGTTATCGGCCGAACACTTTCCCTCGTTTGGGCTGATGGACATCCCTCGTTATCGCTCGAATCCGTTGTCCGACAGAACGGATAGCAGATCCGTTACGGGACCGGTATCGTCCGACAGTTCGACCAAATCCCGTTCCTGCTCGTACTCCACGACACCGTGTTCGCTCAACCGTGGAATATGGTTGTGATAGAGACTCAAATACACGTGTAACACTTCCTGTTCGTCTATGTCGGGGAGTCGAACGTCGTTCTCCGCTACGGCGACTTCCTCGGCCAGATCGGCCAACGTGAGCGCGAGATCGTGCTGTTTTAGGCGATCGATGACGAGATGTCGCCGCCGATTCGCGACGAGGCGCAGAACGGTATCAACCGACAGTTCGCCAGGTGGTCGTGTAGCGGATGTCTCAGTTCGGGAATCAGCAACCATACTCCTAGTAACGGGCCTGTATTGGAAAAAATCATTGTGGAATCTCTACCTCTGTTGCTGCGGATTCAGCACTCGACCGCCGTTATCACGTCGGTTTCCACAACTCGTAGCGACGACGACCGATGGAGGTCTTCCCGTCGGTTACTCCTCGACGACTTCCTGTCCGAAGTGGTTGAACGGTTGGGTACGTTCTACCTTTATTATGTCAGTGCTCACGATGTCCATCCCCAGTTCGTCTATCTGTTCGGTGATGGAATCCACCGTGTCGGAGTTGACGGCGATCGCCTCGACGTGCAAGTTTTCGGTCCCTGTGAGCAACTCTCGAACGGTGACGACCCCGGTTATCCCCATCACTTGATCCGCGAGCCTCGAACGGTTGGAGGGAGGGGCACGACAGACGATGAGAACGTGTAACTGGTAGTTCGCCTTCTCGTAGTTGATATCCGGATGGTACCCCTCGATGATTCCTGCGTCCTCCAATCGTTGAATACGGTTTCTGACGGTGCTCGCCGACACATCGACTTCTTCCCCCATCTCCGCCGCAGTGCTGTTTCGGGCATCGTTCTGTAGCGCGTGGAGTATTCCTCTATCGACGTTGTCGAGCCGAACCGGACTCATATGACGGTCTACTTCCGTCTCACTGATGAGGATTTTGGCGTTTCGAATACTTCTCCGAAACATTACGTTCCAGCGCAGTGGTCTCTGCGTATGGCTCGGCAACTCGCACCCTGCGTGTGGCTGCTCGAACTCGGGATTCCCGTCGTCGGAGCCAACGCCTTCCTCGTGGACGACCGGACGGTAACGCGTGACGGTGCCGTAACGCTCGTGGACGCCGGTCTCCCGTGGATCGGCCTGCGCCGCGAACTTGGGGACGCCGGATTCCGTGTCGCGGACATCGACCGCGTGCTCATCACCCACTACGACATCGACCACATCGGCGGCCTCCATGATATTCCCGACCTCGACGCGCCGGTGTTCGTCGGCCGACGCGACGCCGACCTTCTCGCCGGAATCTACGACCCGCCGCTGTTCCACCACAAAGGGGCGTTTCACCGTCTCGTCCGGCGACTCGTTTCGATTCCGTCCCGACTCGACGTGCGTTCCGTGGACGACGGCACGCGTATCGGCGGGTTCACGGCCCACCACACCCCCGGCCACAATCCGGGCCACACGGCCTACGTCCACGACGAACTAGGGGTCGGATTCCTCGGCGACCTCGTCTGGGAGCGCGACGGGGCATTGACGCCGCCCGAATGGTGGGACTCCTACGATACCCGCCAAATCAAACGCAGTATCCGGCGGTTTGCGGGTGCGGTTCCGCCGCTCGAACTCCTCTGCATGGGCCACGGTCAACCGATCCTACGGGACGGTTCCGAGGTGCTTTCGCGACTCGTCCGACGGTTGTGAACGCGTAAAACGATGGTTTCGGTACGGTTCGATCGGCTTCCGTAATCGGCCTACACCTCACTTCGCCTCTCCTCATACGCCCAGTTCGTCGGCCACGTCGTGAATCGAATCCACGGTCAGGTCCGGTTCGCCGTCGAACGGTTCCCACGGCATATCCTTTCGATTCAACCACACCCCTTGCAGTCCGGCGTGTTTCGCGCCGATCACGTCGAACCAGCCTGCGGTGACGTGTGCGAGTTCCTCGACCGGCGTCCCGATTCGGTCGGCGGCGTGGCGGTACAGTTCGGCGTCCGGTTTGAACGTCCCGATCTCATCGGCGCTGATGGTGTCCTCCAGCAAGTCGCCGATGTCGGCGTGTTCGACCATCGAGTCGAGCATTTCGGGGTTGCCGTTGGAGACGACGTAGCAGTCGTACCCGCCGTTTTGTAGTCGCTCGATGCCGTCGCGCACGTCGTCGAACACGTCGAGTTCGTGGTACACCGACAGGATCTCGTCGCGTTCGTCGTCTTCGATGTCCGCGTCGTGGGCCGACAGAGCGTATTCGAGCGCGTCGCGGTTCATCTCGTAGAACGGTTGGTAAGCGTCCACGTGGTTGGCGACGAACGTGTATTCGAGCGACCGGGCGCGCCACAGTTTCGAGATTGGCTCGGGGTCGGACACGCGCTCGGCGAGCGCCTTCTCCGCCGCATCCACGTCCACCAGCGTGCTGTACGAGTCGAACGTCACCGTCGAAACTGCCTCGGGATCGAAAGCCATCTCCTGACAGGTTGGGTCGGGAACGAGTTAATCGCAGGGGTCGGACCGAGAAAACGATTATTTCGCTCCCCGACGTAGTATCGGTATGGCCACGTCGAACGACCACGATTCGCTGCTTCGACTGCTCGTCGGGTTGATCGTCGTTCTCCTGTTGCTTCCGTTGGTGATGATGGCGTTCGCGTTCCCGATGATGGGCGGATGGATGATGGGTGGGCGATACGGAGCGGGGTACATGCCGTTGTGGGGATGGCTCGTGATGCTGGTTCCGCTCGTCCTCCTCTTCGCGCTCGGGTACTTCGTCTATCGTTCCCTCCACCGCGGTGATTTCGGGAGCGACCCCGCACTCACGGAACTACGGACGGCGTACGCTCGCGGGGATATCTCCGAGGAGGAGTTCGAGCAACGACGACGGCGACTCCGCGAAGAAAAGTGAGCGTTTTCGATTCGCTCAGTCGGCGGCCTGTGCGCCGTCGTCGCGCATCTTCTTCGGGTTCATCATCCCCTCCTTGACGCCGAACCGGACGAGCGCGGTGTTCACCGGATATGCGAACAGGAACCCGACCGAGAGCGAGAAGACAAGCGACCCCCAGAAGAGGGGTTCGCCGAACGTCGCTCCCCCGGCGAGCAGGAGGTCCGTACCGATGGCGGCGAGCTCCATGACGGTTATCGACGGCGTCTCGCTGTAGAAGGCGTCCATGAACGCGGACCGGAACCCTTCACCCTCCTGAATCAGGGGACCCACCGTCAGAGCGTAGCCGAACACGTACGCGAGCGCGAACGTGCCGACCGCCTGTACGAGCGTGCTTCCGATGGCAAGCGCGCCCGCGATGGCGACCATCCCGACGACTTCCCCGGCACCGCACCCGGAGTAGCAGTGTGCGGTGGAGAGGAAGCCGCGACGCCACAGCGAGTCGTGGGATATCTGGGTTCGTCCGGCGAACCAGTAGACGGCCAGTCCGAACGGCCCGGAGTACAGCACCACCAGCGTCCAGACGAACTTCATCAGCGACGGGAGCGCTTCGTTTCGCTTTCGAATGTCCCACCAGAGGACGCCGACGCAGACGAGGACGCAAAGCCCCCAGACCCCGAGTACCGTCGAATTCGAGAGTATCGGCTTCA
>NZ_JBAWAC010000193.1:0-2436 GCF_049589095.1 Haladaptatus sp.
ACAGACCAGCGCCAGCGCGGGGTCGAGCGCCGTCAGCAGGTTCAACTGTCGAACGACGTTTCCCTTATCGAAGTGGACGTGCGTCCCCGCACAGTTCATCGCGTACTCCACGTCGTCGCCGTATATCCGTCCCAGCAGTTGCCCGCGTTCGCTCGTGATGTCGAGCGATTCCCGAGCGAGTGGCGTTCCGAGCGGGACGAGCGCGAGCCCCTGCTCGTCGGCTTTATCCCGGACGGCCTGCAGCACCGTCCCGAACTCGTGGCGCAGTTCCTCCGTGCTCGAAACGGGTGGCGTCTGCACCTCGATCAGTGGTGCGACGAACTCCGGGACGACGTAGTCGCTCACCTCGGTGAGATCTCCTGTGTCAGTCGCCAACTCTCCCGATTCCTCTATGACCCAGTATTCAGCTTCCAATCCTAGTTTCATCTATCCATCCCCCCGGTCGGTGACGGATGTCTCTCCGCAACAGAACTCTAACGTCACCGAACGATGGTTATAGTACGTCCTTCGCGGTCTAATAACTTACGCGAATTATTTCACTTCAGAGTCCCCAGAACGCCACGATTCCCCCGACCGTTACGACCGACAGGAGCAACTGAAGCGGCGCGCCGATACGGAAATAGTCCGTGAACTTGTAGCCGCCCGGGCCGTACACGAACAGGTTCGTCTGGTAGCCGACCGGACCGAGAAAGCTCGTCGAGGCGGCGAACGTCACCGCGAGGACGAACGCGAACGGGTTCGCGCCGATGCGGGTAGCCGCTTCGACCGCCACGGGAATCATCAGGACGACGCTGGCGTTGTTGCTGATGACCTCGGTGATGAGGCCGGTGGCGATGTAGAAAATCCAGAGCACGACGACGATCGGGACGTAGTTCGCGCTGGCCGCGACGAGGCCGCCGAGCAGTTCCGCGCCGCCGGAGTTCTCCAGCGCGATTCCCAGCGGGATGACACCGGCGAGCAGGAAGATGACGTTCCACTCGACCGTTTCGTACAACTCGCTCGCCTTCAGGACGCCGGTCGCGACCATCGCCACCACGCCCGCGAGTGCCGTGACGAGGATGGGGTAGACGCCGAGTGCGGCGAGCGCGACGACACCGACGACGATGGCGAGTGCGACTGGAATCTTTTCCGTGCGATAATCGGGGTCGCTCACCTGATGGGCGACGATGAAGTCCCGGTTCGCCGCGAGTCGGTCGATGCTGTCGGCCGACGCCTGCACGAGGAGCGTATCGCCGACGCGAATCGTCACCTCCTCGGGACGCTCGTGGATGAGTTCGCCGCGACTCCGGAACGCGAGGACCGCGGCGTTGTACCGCTCCCGAAACGCCGAACTCGACAGCGTGTCGCCGACGAGTTCGGATCCGGAGGGAATCACGACCTCCACGAGCGTCTGCTCCGTACCGGGGTCGATTTCGGCCTCCGTCGGTGTCCCGACGAGCGTCAGGTGTTCGAGCGTCGTGAGCGTTTCCAGCGTTTTCTTATCGATTCGGAGCGTGAGTCTGTCGCCCGCTCGAATCGTTTTTTGGCCGATGGGTTCGATGAACGTCTCGTCGCCGCGGACGAGTTGGATGATTTCGGCGTCGAATGCGGCCTCGTCGATGGCGTCCTCGATGGTCTCCCCGACGAACGGCGACCCGTCGGCGACTTCGACTTCCGTGAGATAGTCGCCCATCTCGTACTCCTCGATATAGTCCTCCTCGGGCGGGACGCGTTCCGGTAGGAGTCGGTGGCCGACGAACAGCAGGTAGAGGCCGCCGGTGACGAGGACGACGAATCCGAGTCCGGTGAACTCGAACATGGAGAATGTGTGGAGTTCTGGGTTGCCGGTTCTCGCCGCGAGTCGCCCCGCCACGTTGCTGGCGAGGATGTTGGTCGAGGTGCCGATGAGCGT
Source organism: Haladaptatus sp. (assembly GCF_049589095.1). Taxonomy (NCBI): domain Archaea; kingdom Methanobacteriati; phylum Methanobacteriota; class Halobacteria; order Halobacteriales; family Haladaptataceae; genus Haladaptatus; species Haladaptatus sp. The sequence continues at coordinate 1,892 of NZ_JBAWAC010000193.1, forward strand.
GAGCATCCCGCCGAGCATCGAGGCGTAGGAGAGCGGAATCAGCAGTTTCGACGGCGAGGTCTTCCCCTCGTGTGCGAGGTCGGTAATGACCGGAACCAAAATCGCCACGACGGGCGTATTGTTCACGAACCCGGACGCTGGTCCAGCGACGCTGATGGTGGCGAACAGTTGTCTTCTGAGGTCCGTGCCCGCGAAATCCGCGAGCCGACTGCCGAGCAACTGGACGACACCGGTTCGACTGACGCCCGCGCTCAGGATGAGCATCGCCAGCACCGTGATGGTCGCCTCGTTGGAGAACCCGGAAATCCCCTCCGTCGTGCTGATTCCCGTCCACGGTTCGAGCACCATGAGGGTCACCATCACCAGAATCGCGGTCACGTCGACCGGGAGCAGTTCGGTCGCAAACAGCACCAACGCGAGGATAACCACCGCGAACACGACCAACATATCCGGCGTCACGCCCGCCAACCCGGTCTGCAGCATACCGTCGTATACGGATTTCCGTGTAAAAAAGGTTGCTGATAACTTATGAGAAACCATTCTGT
>NZ_JBAWAC010000194.1:0-6072 GCF_049589095.1 Haladaptatus sp.
CTCATGAGATACAAATCGTGCAACCGGAACGTGTGCAGACCGATGAATCGGCCGCTGAAGACACGGGTTGAGCGACCCGAACTACCGTCGCCGTACGTACGAAACGGAGGTGGGGTGAGATGAGCCAGTCCGACGGGCAGGGGGTCGTCTCGGAGTTCCTTGACGAAATCGAACCGACGATTTTCGTGTTCGGTGCCGCTATCACGCTGATTTTCGTCGTCGCGTTCGTGTTGAATCCGTCCGGCTCATACGACTACGTCCTAGGTATAAAGAACTGGATTCAGCAGTACTTCAACTGGTTCTTCCTCTTGGTGATGTTGGCCTTCGTGCTCTTCCTCGCGTTCCTCATCTTCGGCCCGTGGGGGAAACTCAGGTTGGGTGACGAAGAACCGGAGTACAGCTACCTCTCGTACTTCGCGATGATGTACTCCGCCGGACTCGCGGCGGGAATCGTCTTCTGGGGTCCGGCCGAATCCCTGAGCCACTTCGCCGAGGTTCCACCGTTGTACGACGCGCCACCGAAATCCGCGGCGGCGATGCCCATCGCGGTGGAGTACGCCATCTTCCACTGGAGTCTCACCCAGTGGTCCTGTTTCACGGTGATGGGCCTCGCCATCGGTTACTTCGTGTACAACTACGACGCCCCGCTCCGGGTGTCCGCCGTACTGACGCCGATACTCGGTGCCGACAACGTTGACGGGTACATCGGGAAGACCGTAGACATCCTCGCGGTGTTCGCGACGCTCGGCGGCGTCGCCACGTCGTTGGGATTCGTCGGAAGCCAGTTCATCACGGGCCTCGACTTCCGGTGGGGTATCGCACTCGGTGACGTCGGAACCATCCTCATCATCACCGGCATGACCGTGATTTTCACCGCCTCACTCATTCTCGGCGTCAACAAGGGTATCAGGTGGCTCTCGAACTTCAACATGGTGCTGTTCTTCCTGGTGATGGTCGCCACCCTCATCTTCGGCCCGACGTTGCGCATCCTCGACCTCGGAACGCAAGCGTTCGGTCGGTTCGTCACCGACTTCTTTAGGATGAGTCTCTACACGCAGGCGTCCCAGCCACCAAGTTGGGATAGATGGGTCAACCAGTGGACCGTCTTCTACTGGCTGTGGCCCCTCGCGTGGTCGCCGTTCGCGGGGCTGTTCATCGCCCGCATCTCGCGCGGACGGAGCGTCCGCGAAGTCGCGTTCGCCGGAATCGGTGCCACGTCGATGGCGACCGTCCCGTGGTTCATCATCATCGGCGGGTCGGCGGTCATCATGCAGAATTCCGGTGTCGCACACATCCTCGGCCCCATCAACCAGTACGACGCGTCCGTCTCTGGATTCGTCCTGTTCAACGCGATACCGGTCATCGGCCCGCTCCTGCTCGTCGCCTTCCTGATTTTGGTGACGACGTTCTTCGTCACCTCTGCCGACTCCTCGACGTTGGCGGTGTCGATGATAACGACCGGCGGGAAGGAACACCCCTCGTCCATCAACCGTATCTTCTGGGCGGTGGCACAGGGCGCGGTCGCGTCCATCCTCATGGTCGTCGGCGGCGTCGAAGCGCTGCAATCCGCCGCGATCATCACCGGCGCTCCGTTCGCGATCATCTGTCTCCTCGCCATGCTCGGCCTCGTCAGAACGTTCCAGAAGGAGTCCGGTGGCGTGCTCCTTCAGGACCGCACGAAGCTCATCGGCGCGCCGACGTCGAGGGAGGAGACTGCGGACAAACCGACCGTGGCCGGTCAGGACGACGACTGATCGGTGACGGTCGTCACCGCTTGACGATAACAAGTTTTAATAACGGGATATACGAACATTGTGTATGGATAGGGACACGGCATACCCCGACGTGGCCGCACTCCCCGGTCCGAACGCGGAACGGTGGATCGGTTTTCATACCGAACACGCGGCACCGAGCGAGTTCTCACACGAGTTCGTCTGGGACATCACGGGCGAGTCGCACGGCCCGTTCGTCTCTGACGTAGACGGCAACGTGTTGCTCGATTTCACCTGCCACATCGGCGCGGCACCGCTTGGCTACAACAACGAGAAGATTCTCGGCAAACTGCGCGAGTTCTCACTGGTCGAACCGATGAAAATCGCCGGGCAGGACATCTATTTCGGCGATGGCCCGGACCCGAAAACGGCGGAGTTCCCCGCGTCCAGCCACCTCATCGAGAAACTCGTCGACGTTTCCAGCCAGTACGGAATGGACACCGTCTTCCTCTCGAACTCCGGGGCCGAGGCGATGGAGAACGCGATGAAGATCACCCACGACCACAACCCGGCCGCGAAGTACGCCTACACGTTCGACGGGAGTTTCCACGGGCGAACGCTCGGCACCCTCTCCATCACCCGCTCGAACGAGGTGTACACGAGACACTACCCCGAAATCGCCGGGGTTCGAACCGTCCCGTTCTGTGACGCACACGACGGTAACGATTCCTGTGACTGTGGCTTCTTCACCGGCAACGGCTCACAGCTACGAAATTCCCTCCAACCCGAAGGCGGCCACGTCAACCCCGACGAGGTCGCGTTCATGGTCATCGAACCGGTTCAGGGCGTCGGCGGGTATCGATTCCCGAGCGTCGAGTTCATGGAGGAAGTGGGCGACGTCTGTTCGACGTACGACATCCCGCTCGTCGCCGACGAGATCCAGTCCGGCGTCGGTCGCACGGGGAAGATGTGGGCCTCGGACCACTATCCCATCGAACCGGACGTCATCGCCAGCGCGAAGGCGCTTCGAACCGGTGCGACCATCTCTCGGTCGGACCTCTTCCCGGCCGAGAAGAACCGTCTGGGTTCGACGTTCGGCGGCGGCGACCTGCTCGCGTCGATGCAGGGAACCTTCACGCTGGAGGCCATCGAGGAGTACGACCTGCTCCACAACGCGACCGAACGCGGGCGGCAGGCCAAGGAGTTGCTCCGCGACGCCGCACCGACACACGTGGAGGACGTGCGGGGCAAAGGCCTGATGCTCGCCGTCGAGTTCGACACGGCGGAGCGCCGCGACGCCGTCGTTCAGGCGGCGCTGGAACGGGGACTCCTCACGCTCGGCTGTGGAAAGAAAACCATCCGGCTGCTTCCGCCGCTGGATTCGACCGAGCGTGAAATCGAACTCGGCATCGGGATTCTGAACGAGGCCATCGCGGCAGTCTGAACGAACGACGAACCTTTTATCCGTCGAGGCTGTCGTTGACGACCGCGATTCCGTCGCGGTGATCCAGCGCCACCAACAGGGACGAAAGCTGTTTCGGACCGCTCCCCGCCACGCCGATTTTCACCGGCGTCCGGTTCGGCTCGTCCGCGTTCGTTCGGCGCGTACGCTCCAGTTCCTCCAGTTCCGCACCGTGGTTATCGACGGTATCCGTAAGCGTCTCCAGACCGCTCGGCCAGTCGGCGACCGAGAGGTTCGCTTCCGCGTAGCGACCGAGTTCCATTCGGCCGGTACGCGTGAGTTCGGCGTGCTCGGCGAGGTTCACGTTGCCGCCGGAGACGACGACCGCGACGTGTTCGTCCGCCACGTCCACTGCACCGGAGCACAGCGCCGCGAGCGGCGCTGCGCCCGCGGCTTCGACCACGGTTTTCGCCCGCTCGGCGAGCAGGGTCACGGCGACGCTCATCTCCCGGTCGGTGACGCTCACTACGTCGTCCACGCGCTCGCGGACGACGGCGAAGGTCTTTTCGAGCAGGCGCGTGTCGGCGATTCCCTCCGCGACGGTGTCCACGTCCGGCAGTTCGTGAATCTCGTCCCGTTCAAGCGATGGCTTGGCGTGGAACGCCCCCTCGGGTTGGACGCCAACGACGCGGATGTCCGGGTCGTGTGCCTTGAGAACCGTCGCGATTCCCGAGATAAGGCCGCCGCCGCCGATTGAGACGAGGACGGTGTCCAGTTCCGGGTACTGTTCCAGCAGTTCGAGTCCGACGGTTCCCTGTCCCGCGATTATCGCCTCGTCGTCGAACGGGTGGACGAAGGTCAACTCCTTCTCGTCGGCGAGCGAGAGCGCGTGCTCGTAGGACCGCTCGTAGATGTCGCCCTCCACCACGACGTCGGCACCGTACCCGCGCGTCGCTTCTATCTTCGATGACGGCGTCACCTCGGGGACGACGATGGTCGTGTCGATGTCGAGCAATCCGCCCGCGAAGGCGACGCCCTGCGCGTGGTTGCCCGCGCTTGACGCGATGACGCCGCGCTCGCGCTCGGCCGGAGGGAGTTGCGCCATCGTGTTGTACGCGCCGCGACTCTTGAACGACCCCGTCCGTTGCATGTTCTCCAGTTTGAGTCCGACCGACGCCGCCCCGCTGCGCTCGGCAAATGTCGTCGAACGGTCGAGCGGCGTCCGATGGACCACCTCATCGAGTCGTTCCCGGGCCGCCTCCACGTCGGCGACGGTGACGATGTCGTCGGCCGTCGGTGGATCGTCGCCTGCCGGTGGGTCGTCACCCGCCGGTGGCCCGTCGCCCGTCCGCTCCGAGTTCATGGCCCGTCGTCCGTGACGGCGAGTATCGATTCGACCAACACGTCCACGCCGATGGGGAGGCTTCGCTCGTCCACGTCGAACGTCGGCGTGTGATGGCTCGTCGGGTGGTCCGTTCCGACGATGAGGTACGTGGCGAGGCCGCCGTCCTCCTGCACGCGTTCCATCAGGAACGTGGCGTCCTCGCTCGCGCCGAAGTCCGCGGACAGGAGCACGGACTCGACACCCTCGACGTCCCGCGCAACGTCCGCCACGACCTCGGCGAGTTCCGGGTCGCTATCCGCTCGGGGGGATTTGCTCCGGACGTCGATGTCCACGTCACAGCCGTGCATCTCGGCGGCGGTTTCGAGCGTCCTGTCCAATCGGGACTGCATGTACTCCATGAGTTCGGTCGTCTCGCCGCGTACTTCCGCCTCCACGTGTGCGAAATCGGCGATGACGTTGCTCGACGTTCCGGCCTCCGCCCGTCCGAGGTTCACGCGCGTCATCCCGTCCTCGTGGCGCGGAATCGCGTAGGCGTTTTGGATCGCTGTCCCAAGTGCTTGCATCGCGTTGTCGCCATCTTGGGGCGCTTTCCCGGCGTGGGCGGTCGTTCCCTCGAACGTCACGTCGACGTGGGACATTGCCAGCGGTCGCTCGATTCCGGCGACGACCTCTCCCGTTGGATGGTCGAGACCGACGTGGACGGCGAACAGGTAGTCCAGGTCGTCGGCAAACCGGCTTTCGGCCATCGGGTGACCGCCGCCGGACACCTCCTCGGCGGGTTGGAAGAAGGCGACGAACTTCCCGTCGAAGTCGCTCTCCGCGATGGCTTCGAGGGTGGCGAGTCCCCACGTCATGTGTGCGTCGTGACCGCAGGCGTGCATCGTCCCGTCCCTTTCGGACCGGAATCCGGCGTCGGCGGGGGCGTGGTCGTCCGCCGTCGATTCCTCGATGAACAGGCCGTCGATGTCGACGCGGAGGCCGACGACGGGTCCGGAACCCTGGTCGAGAACGGCGACGACGCCCGTGTTACCCCCGTCGATTTTTTCGAGAAGGTCGGGGTCGGCACCGCGTTCGAGCGCCCGTTCCTGCCATTCCTCGACCTCGTCGGCGTCCGGAACGGCCATTCGCTCGTCGCTGTCGTACACGTCGGTGCCGACGGCGAGTTCGTCGACGCCGATATTCCGAATTTCCTCCACAAGTCGGTGCGTCGTGTAGAACTCCCGCCACGCGGGTTCCGGGTACCGGTGGAAGGACCGTCGGACGTCCGAAAGTCGATCACGGATTGACTCTGCCATGCGTGGTACTGGCACGCCCACCCACTTAATTGTAAACGCATTCCGTTGACAGCGACTACACAAAAGGACTAATATGTGGCCCCACAATCGTTCGATTATCGATTCGCGTCACTCGACGCGGTGGTTTACCATGAGCGAAAACCCGGATATCGTCGTCCTCCGCGAGGGGACGGAAGGACTCTCGATGGAATCGTACGCCGAAGCGTTGCGCGAACGTCTCCCGGACCGAACGGTCGTGCACGCCAAAACGCCGAAGCAGGAACGCGAACTCGTCGCGGACGCGCGGGTCGTCACCGGCATCACGATCGAGCGGGACCT
>NZ_JBAWAC010000195.1:0-9310 GCF_049589095.1 Haladaptatus sp.
GACGAACATGAACCGGGGTGGGAGATACACGTCCTCGTAGTGTGAGTCGAGCGCCCGGACGGTGGCGTAGCCGACGCCAGCGACGAGCGATGCCGACAGCATGTGCGTGACGTGGTCCCACCACCAGACGTTCTGATAGGGTCCGAGGGTGCCGACCGCGTGGAGGAAGACGGCGGTAGTGATCCACAGGGTCAACCCGGCGTCCATCGGAATCCCGTAGTCGCGCTTGAGAACCGCGGGGATGTGCGTGACCGCGAACGCCAGTGCGCTGTTGATCATGATTCCGAGGTTGCCTCTGTCCATGCCGACGAAGAAGATGCCGACGAGGCAGAGTTCCATCACGCGCGTCAACTGCTGTTGTCTCCGCTTGGGGATGCCGAGGCGTTCGCGTACTCTCATTCGAGATGCTCCTGAATCTCGGCGGGCAACCGTTCTTCGGCCGGGATGACTCGCCGGAAGTACCATTCGAAGACGATTCCCGCGACGATGCCGACGACCGTCGCGTAGACGAAATCCCACATCAGTCGATACTCGCTGTGGAGGAGGTGCGTTCCGAGGTAGATGTCCGAAAGCCACTGGACGACCGCCCAGACGCCAGCCGTCGCGATCGTGGCGATGACCACGAAGAGGACGGCGAACCAGTGGTTCATCCGAACCGGGGTGAAGACGTGTAACTCGACGGCGACGATGAGCGCGAGCGCGGCGACCGAGAGATACGTGGCGACCCGTGTCGTGAGCGCGAGGGTCGCGAGTTCCCGTCCGAGGACGGGGAGTGCAGCGAGTATTAGCACTTCCCACGGGAGCATCGCTTCGGTGTTCCGAAAGGCCACTGGTGGTACCAGCGCGAGCGCCGCAACGCTTCCGGCGAACATCGCCCACAGCAGGTCGTCCTGCACCAGGCTCCCGATCATCACGATCACCAGAAATCCGACGAGTAGCCACGCCAGTCCCGCGTTGACACGCTTGTCTTCCACGAGTGCGTCCAACCGGCTGACCCGCTGTGCCATACCCTGAATACGAGCGCTGGCGGTAAGAAATGATAGGAAAGGACGCGAAAAATGAAATCCGTCGGGAATTTCAGGCGGACGGACGATTCGGTCGGGAAAGGGAGTCAGGCGAACTGATACACTGCGGCGTACGCGACGGCCGCGAGTGTCACCGCAGCCATGCCGGTACACAGCCACGCCGTCGGATTCCGAACCGGACGGAACGGTCGTTTGGGGTGCAGTTGCGGTCCGACGCCGACGGCACCCACCGCGAGCACCGAGAACACGAATTGATACGAGACCGAAAGCGTCGGGGCGGGAATCACCAGCGCGGCCAGCGCGTAGCCCACCCCGAGTGCGGCACGCGGGTGGATGTGTTCGCGGAACTGCTCACGAACGCGGCCGCCGTTGAGGTGAAAGTACACCGAGACGGCGAACCACGCCAGCACGACTTCCAGCCCGAAAATGGCGAGCAGGTTCAGCGTCGGGTCCGAAAGGATGGCGATGCGGGAGTGCAACAGCGTCACGTCGAAGGGGTAGAAGAACTGTGGCGGTGCCCCCGTGAACACGTCGCCGAACGGATGGGACATCAGTCCGAAGACGGCGGCGAGAACTAGCTCCCTCGGCCCGAGGTCGGTGCGCGAATCGGCGACGAGTGCAGCAACCGTCCCGACGACGACGAAGACGGACATGACTCCTGCTCCGAGGAAACCACTGTTTGCGAACGCGACCCAGACGAGTCCCGCCAGTAGGGCCGCGGACAGCAGTTTCCTCCACCGATCCCCGGTCGCCAACACGAACGCGGGACCGGCGATCGCGGCGACGACGAGCGAGTGGGTTACGGCGCGGTGAACGAGGTGTGCGCTCCCCCAGAACTCGGCTGTCATCCGCCAGACGCCGCCGAACCCCGACTGTACGAGACCGATCATCGCGTAAGTCATGTCAACGTCAGGAACAGTAGCGAAGACGCCCGCGATGATCCCAAATGCGAGTGCACGCTCTGTGGACCAGAATCGCCGGGCGACGAGCGCTGCCACCCCGAAGGCGAGCAGCGCGTGGCCGACCATCATGGAATTATCCTTCGCGTTCAGTCGTCATAAGCTTCTCTCCAGTTCGACCCCTACTGCATCCGGCCTTCGGTCTGCACCGTCTCGATGGTCTTCGAAAGCGATTCGATCGTCCGGTCGAGGACGCCCGCCAATTCCGGTCGATTCGCCGAGCGATTCCGTGTGCAGTCGCTGGTGCTGTTGTGGCAGTGTCGTTCTCCACTCCTTGCTGGAGCAGTTGCTCTTCAGTCGTCGTCGGCATACACCGGTCCGACCGTTCGGAAAGAAATAGCCGCTTGGAATCGAGTACGAGACGTTTCGCGTCGCACGTGTGACAGCCCGAAAATGTGAGAGTTAGAACCTCGATTGCTCGCCCGTGATCTCCTGTTGGATTCCACCGGTCGACGGCTCCTGTCCCGTCGTCCCCAGCTGGTCGAGCAATCGGTAGGTCGAATCGACGGCCCGGGAAAGAACCGACGCACACTCCTGACAGTGCGGGTTCTGGTGTCGCATACACTCGCTTGCACATTCCTCGGCCGCGTTCGCGAAGGTTTCGGCGAGCTCCGGTCCGAAAACCGAGTCACGCGCGATGAGCTTCGTGTTCAGCGTTCCGAGGTCGGCAACGTCACGGCAGAGCCGAATACATTCGGCCATCTCCGGCCCCTCGTCGAGACATTTATCGGCACACCAATCACAGACTTTCGCGGCCTGCTCGAAATCTTCGAGCGCGACACGCATCTCGCCCGGCAACTGGTCGTCGAACTGGCCGCCCGGTTGTGTCATTCCTCGTCCGATCTGCTGGCCGATTCCCCCTCGTTGGGTCGTCCCTTGCTGAGCCATTTCTCGTTGGCCCATTTCGCCGTGGCCGGTTTCACCGCCGTACCCCTGACTGGGCACCTGTTGGCCGATTCCCCCTCGTCGGCCACGTTGCTGACTGACGGGCGGTTGCCCGTACCCCTGCTGATACTCGGTGCCGTACTCGTTGCCACCGCCGCTCCGCGCCTGCGAGTGCTGCATGGGTCTCTGTTGTGTCATGGTATTTCTCCACCCAGCAACGTGCTGGGGTACCCCGTTCTACACCCATGACCCGAATAAACCGGACCGACCGTTTCGACCGTTCGGGATCCGTTCGCAGGGAGAAACGCCGCGTTGTGCGATTTAACGGTCCGTTGGGTATCGACTGCCGGGACGGCGGGGTTTTTGTCACCGCGCGTGATACGGAAAGGCATGGAGAACCCTACGGTAGGCGAGTTGACACCGCCCGACAGAACGCTGATGGGTCCCGGTCCGAGCGAGGTACATCCACGCGTCCTCCGCGCGATGAGCACGCCGTTGGTCGGCCATTTAGATCCGTCGTTCATCGACATCATGAACGAGGTTCAGGACCTCCTCCGGTACACCTTCAGAACGGAGAATCAATGGACCATTCCCGTCTCCGGAACCGGATCCGCCTCTATGGAGGCCGCTATCGGAAACCTGGTCGAACCTGGCGACACGATGTTGGTTCCGACTAACGGCTACTTCGGCGGCCGGATGGAATCCATGGCGAAACGGGCGGGTGGCGAAGTCGTCCACGTCGATGCGCCGTGGGGCGAACCACTCGACCCTGCCGACGTGCAGGTCGCGTTTGAGGAACACCAGCCCGATATCTTCGGATTTATCCACGCGGAGACGAGCACCGGCGTCGTTCAACCGGGCGTTTCCGAACTGACGAACATTGCCCACGACCACGATGCTTACGTCATCGCCGACTCGGTGACATCGCTCGGGGGCGTCGAGTTGAAGGTCGACGAATGGGACATCGACGTGGCCTACTCCGGCCCGCAGAAGTGTCTCTCCTGTCCGCCAGGTGCGAGTCCGCTGACGCTCAACGACCGCGCGATGGAAAAGGTGCTCTCCCGCGAGCAATCCCCCCGCTCGTGGTATCTCGACCTCTCGCTCCTCGAAGGCTACTGGGGTGAAGACCGGGCGTACCACCACACGGCACCTATCACGAACGTATATGCACTCCGTGAGGCGCTTCGGCTCGTCAGCGAGGAAGGCATCGAATCGCGCTGGGAGCGCCACCGCGACGTTGCCGGTGCGCTCAAGGCGGGCGTCGAAGCGATGGGTCTCGAAATGAACGCGCCCGAGGAGTACTGGCTCCCGAGCCTCAACGCGGTTCGCGTACCGAACGGCGTCACCGACACCGACATCACGAGCTACCTGCTCGACCAGTACGACCTCGAAATCGCTACCGGGCTCGGTGATTTGGACGGCGAAATCTTCCGCATCGGTTGCATGGGCTACTCCGCCCGCCCGGAAACCGTCTCGTACCTCGTGAGCGCGCTCGGCGACGCGCTCCGCGAACACGGCGCGGACGTGGACGTGGAGGCGGGACTCGCGGCGACGAGCGAAGCGCTCGGCAACTGAGTCGAAAACCGATTTCTACGGATGCACGGGCGGACTACCGAACGGTCAGCGCAGTTTCCAGAACCCCTTGTACGGTTCGTCCGCTTCGAGGAAGTTGAAGGCCCAGTAGAGCGGCTTGGTGCCAGTTTCGACCTGATAGGCGAGTTCACCGCGGTGGGACTCCCCGGACTCGATGTCGGAACTCTCGTTGAGCGGCTGTTTCAAACCGGAACTCGCGCCGATGTCCGCCGTGTACGCGAGGCCCGCTCCCGTCTTCACGTGCATCTGGAGCAGCGTCGAGACGAGCAGTCGCTCGTCGCCGCCGTTCGTGATTTCGATGTCCGGGACGACGAACTCGTGTCCGTCGGCCGCGTCCGTAATCTCGTTCAATTGTTTCGTCGTTCGGACTCCGTGAACGATGACCGAAACGCTGCCGCGTGACGCCTTCTCTCCCGACGAGAGTACGTCGTCGAGCGACTGTTTCAGGTCGGCGATCGAGTCGGCTTTCTTCCCGAGCGAGACGGTTACCTGCTTGAATCGAAAGCTGGTGAACGACTCGAAGTCGAGTCGAAGCGATAGCCCGTGCGTCCCCTTCGGCACCTCGAAGACCATGTCGCCGCGCACGACTTCACCCGGGGCGAGCACCCCGCTTCGAATCGGGTGATCGGGGGAACTGACCGACGGGTCGTACGTCTGATTCTCCCCATCCACGACGCTCGCGTCGAGGAAGTCCTCGAAATCGATGAACTCCGTTCCCCGGTTTTTGACTGCCATTCGAATCACCGCGAACGTCTTGCCCTCCTCCGCATCCCGAAACTCGCTCAACTTGTCCTCGGTCGTCACCTCGCGAACGACCATGGCGAGCGTGTCGTCCTTCACGACCGAACCGACCGACACAATCGTCTCCGTTCGCCTTCGTTCCGTGTCGCCGTTTTCGTTCGTTCCCGGGGACGAAGTGGACGATTCCGTGCTCGTCGAGGAAGACGACGTGCCCGCGTCCGTCGTGTCGCTCCCCTGGCTGGTACACCCGGCGAGCGCCGTCACCGCACTCGCCGTGATAAACGTCCGTCGTCCGACGTGCGCCCGTTTCTTCATGAAACAGAAGGCCCGTCCCGACTGTTAAAAGTATACGATGTTAATTGAACATCTAACCGAGGTGATCAAATGAGGTACGGCCGTTTTCTCCCCCGGAAGCGTGGACGAAAAACTGTACGACCACCAGCGCGTCGCGGATATCGTCAACGGGGAGTTCTGACGCCTACTCCGATTCGGCGGCTCCAACAGTATCTACGTCATCCACATTCTCGGCGTCCGTATTTCTGGTAACGTGCCCGTACTTCAGCAGGGCGACAAAGAACACGCCACCGATAGCGTTGCCGATGGTCGCGGCGAGGAGGAAGCGGCCGTAATCGACGAACGTGATTTTCGCGGACAGAAACATCCCCATCAGGACCTCGACGTTTCCGGCGATGGAGTGGGGAAGGTGGGCCAATCCGATGGCGGTCGTGACGATCCAGATGATGAGGACGCGGCTGACGGTGTCCCGTGCGGCGGTGACGAGCCATGACAGCAGGCCCATGAGCCACCCCGCGAAGATGCCGCTCCCGACCAGAACTAGGAAGTCGTGTTTGACCAATGCCGCCGAAATCTCGGTGAACGCTTTGGCGTGCGCGATGCCGAGTTTCGGGGCGATCGTCACGGCGAAGGCGGCGAACAGTGCCCCTCCGATGATGTTCGCCACGAACACGACGACCCACAGTCTGGCGAGCGAGGCGTACGACGCCCGTTTGTCGAGGACGGGGAGCACTGCCAGCGTGGTGTGTTCGGTGAACAGTTCGGAACGGCCGAGAATTACGAAGATGAACCCCACCGCGTACATGTTCGCCATGAGTAGCTCCGTGACGGGTTTCGACAGAGACCCGGTCATCAGCCCCGTCATCACCGCCATCAGGAGGGGACCGAATCCGATATCCAACCCGGCGGAGAGTCCGGACAGGAAGAGACCGCTGGTGGGACGCTGTAACTCCTCCAGTCCGAGATCGATCTGTTCCCTCAGGATGCTCTCGTACGATTTCAGGCCGTCGGCTTCCGTATCGGAATTAGTGGACTGTGCCATAGGATAAGGATCGTAGTGCCGTGTCCGCCAATGGCAGTCCGTCAGGAAAGCAGTTATGGCTCGGGGCATTTACCACCGGCATATTCCGGGTGTGCTCTTCGTTCCGGTCCGTCGAAATCGTACCGTAGACGCGATACTTATTATCCTTCCTCGACCTCGATTCGTCGTGTCGAATCGACGCCGTTCACCGTTCGATAACTTGCCATCCGTTCTGACGGACGACCCACCGGTCCTGACGGCCGTCGTTCTCGGGACGACTGTCCTCTGTACCGCCCTCCGTTTCGTGATTCCCGGGTTGCTCCCCGCGGTGCGTCGGAATCCGGACGCACTCGCGGCGGGCGAATGGTGGCGACTCGTCACACCCCTGTTCGTTCAAGCCGATCCGTGGTGGGCCACGCTGACGGTGTTCGTCGGTATTGCAATCGTCGGCGTCGCCGTCGAGCGCCTGTACGGACGTCGTGATTGGTTGCTGTTGTACTTCGGCGGTGGACTGGTCGGCGAACTCGTCGGTTACGCGTGGCAACCGAACGGTTCCGGGGCGTCGGTCGCCGGTGCGGGACTGCTCGGTGGGTTGTGCGTCTGGCTCCTGTGGCGCGGAAAATCGTTGCCGCTCCGGGTTCGAATCTGGGGCGTCGTGTGGCTACTCGTGGGTGTCGTTCTCGCCGCACTGCACGACATCCACGGCCCGCCGCTCTGCTTCGGAGCGTGTCTGGGCGCTCTGTTGTTGTTTCTCGAAAACTGACTGCGGCTACCCGAATCCCTACTCCTCGAAGCGCTTCCGCACGCTCTCGGCGTGCGCGTCCAGTCCTTCCGACTCTGCCAACGTCGTGATCGTCGTCGAGAGGGAGTCGAGCGCGTCCTCGTCCAACCGTTGAACGGTGGTCGACCGGAGGAACGTGTCGACCGACAGGCCGCCCGTGATCTTCGCCAGTCCGGTCGTCGGGAGTACGTGGTTCGTCCCCGAGGCGTAGTCGCCCGCCGCGACTGGGGTGTACGACCCGAGGAAGACGCTTCCCGCGCTGTCGATCCTGTCGAGGAGTTCCTCGTCGTCTTCAGCCTGTATCGAGAGGTGTTCGGCGGCGTACTCCTCGGCGAAGAGGAGGGCCTCGCTCATCGACCGCGCGACGAACACGCCGCTCGCGTCGTTGTCGAGTGCGGCCCGAATCACGTCCTCGCGTTCGCGTTCGCTCACCTGTTTCTCGATCTCCTCACAGACCGCCTCGGCGAACTCGGCGTCGTCCGTGACGACCACTGACGACGCGTTTTCGTCGTGTTCGGCCTGCGCGACCACGTCGCTGGCCACGAACGCTGGGTTCGCGGTCCCGTCAGCGAGGACGAGGAGTTCGCTCGGTCCGGCGAGGAAGTCGATGGCCACGTCGCCCTGCACTTCGGCTTTCGCCGCCGTGACCCACTTGTTGCCGGGACCGACGACCTTCTGCACGCGGTCGATCTGTTCGGTTCCGTAGGCCATCGCCGCGATGGCCTGTGCGCCGCCGACGCGGTACACTTTGTCGGCCCCGGCGGCGTGGATCGCGGCCAGCGTGATGTCGTTCTGCGGTTCGCCGGGCGGCGTGGCGACCGCGACCTGTTCCACGCCAGCAACTTTCGCCGGGATGACGCCCATCAGCGCGCTGGAGGGGTACGCCGCCGTGCCACCGGGTGCGTACACGCCCACACGCTCGATGGGGCGGAATCGACGGCCGAGTTCGCGGCCGTCAAAGTCCGCACGCCAGTCCTCCGGCACTTGGGACTCGTGAAACGCGCGGATGTTGTCGGCCGCGTCCTCGATGGCCTCGCGCACGTCGTCGTCGATCTCCTCGTAGGCGCGTTCGGCGTCGTCCGTGATGTCAATATTGCCGACCTCGACGCCGTCGAACTCACGGCAGAACTCCCGGACCGCCACGTCTCCTTCCTCGCGCACTCGGTCGATGATGTCCCGCACGTCGCCCCTGACGCCCTCGATACCCGCGTCACGGTCGAACAGCGCCTGACGCTCGTTCGGCCCGAGTTCGGAGGTCTCCGTTGGATTCATGGACGGGGTTTCGAAGCGGGCGGAAAAACACGTTGCGCTCTCGGATGAACACGTCGTGGGAGATGATTCGGATTAGTGTTTAGATGGGTGGAATTACTGAGAAGTAATTGTTGAGAAAACTGACCGAGTTACATTGCCGGAGTAATTTTGGATGATATGTGGTTATGACTGCCGTAAAGACTACCTCGAAAGCCCCCGCCCGCTCGCGGTCGCTGTGCAGGATATTCTGGCCTCCCCGCACCGCACGGCCAGAATAGTGCCCGCACAGACGCCCACGATAAACGCGAGCGGACGGCCCCTTTCAATCCACCGTCAGAGCTGTGCTCTGACGAGGACACCCAAGCGCCGCACCGGACCACATTCCTCCCCAACCGATTCCTCCACTCGTCGCTGACGCTCCTCGGTCGTCATCCCTCGCACGATATCCAGTCAGGCCCTCGGACGACGTGGCTCGCGGCGTTGCCGCTCGCTTCCGAGGTTTCTGCGAAACCTCGCGGTCCTCGGCCCTGCTGGCCCGCGCGCCACTCGGTTGGACGAGACAGGCGATACGACCCAGCTGCCACGGCGCGTGAAGTCCTCGCGAACGAAGTTCTCGTGAACGCAGTGAACGAGAGCACGGAAGAACGAAGCTCTTCCGGAGTGAGCGAGAAACGCAGTCGGTTGGGGACGGTGTGGCGCGGTGCGGTAATGTTGGGGCTCGGTCGTTGCAATCACAACGAAACCAGAACGGTCTCGTAGT
>NZ_JBAWAC010000196.1:0-14268 GCF_049589095.1 Haladaptatus sp.
GACGTAGGCGTCCATCTCCTCGATATCGAGTCGGTCCGCGGCCTTTGCCCGGTGGTGGCCGTCCGCCAGCAGGAGCGTGTGACCGTTTTCGATGACGACGAGCGGTTCGGCCAGTCCGCGTTCCATCTCGTACACGCGTCCTTCTAGCTCGTCGGCGTACACTTTCCCCTGTGTCGGCACGAGGTCAGCGAGCCGTACCTTTCTCCGTCGCTGGGTCACTTCGGTGTCGTGGATGGATTCGAGCGTTCGCATGAGCTTGCCGACCTTCTCCGGTGTCACGCGCTCAATCTGGCTGCGGATGAAGTCCGTGTTGGTGATGATGCCGACGAGGTTACCCGCGTCGTCCACGACCGGGAGTTTCTGAATACCCGAGCGGAGGATGACGCGCGCGGCGTCGTTGACCACCATGTCCGGATGTGCGACGATGAGCTCCTGCGTCATCACCTTGAAAATGGGTTCCTTTTCGTCGGCGAGCAACAGGTCGCGGGCGCTGACGAATCCCTCGACACGCCGTCCGTCACAGACCGGAAATCCGTTGTGCCCGTCGCTTTCGGCGATCCGCCGGGCGACTTCCTCGACAGTCGCGTCGGGGGAAACCGTCGCTACGTCGCGAGTCATATACTCCTTGACCTTCGCTTTGAGGCCCTCAGTTCCCCCGTCGGGCGCAATACCGACGTTGGAGGACGTACGACTTTCCGTTTCCTCCTCGGTCTCGTCCATACAGTGTATCGACGCCCCCCCGAGGGAAAAACTTCCCGACGTCAGGTCTCGTCGTTCTCCGCGAGCTGAATGTCGAACGCCGCGACCCGTTCGCGGTCGGTTTCGAAATCCCCCGGACCCGGTCGAGAGCGAACCGTCTCGAAGAACCGGTCGGTGATGATTTCGCCGACGATGGTCGAAAGCGACTCCTCCTCGTCGTCCTCCACTTCCCCGAGCAAGCCCAGCGGGATCTGTGCACCGGCCATGTCGGCGTGCCCGCCTGCGCTTCCGATCTGGCCGAACGCCGCCCGCATCGTCTCGCCGAGGTCGACGTCGGTCCCACGCGCGCGTGCGGAGACGTACACCGTCCCGTCCATGAATCCGAACACGAGCGTGACGGTCACGCCGTCCATGTTGAGCAACCGGTCCGCTGCCTGCGCGAGTGCATCACGGTCGGAAAGCGACCCGACGCAACTGGCCAGCACCGTTCCGTCGAGTTCCCGGTTTCGGATCGCCCGTGAAATCGTCTCGAACGTATCGGTGCTGATGGACGGCGTCTCGACGCGTTCCAGGGTGCTCGTGTCGGCGTGTGGGAGCAGGAACGCCGCCGCCTCGAAGTCCGCCTCGGACACCTCGCGGGTGAAATCCTTCGTGTCCACACGGATTCCGTACAACAGGCCCGTTGCAACCCGTTCGTTCGGGTGAATTCCGAGTTGTTCCAAGTGGTCAGCGAGCAGCGAACTCGTCGCACCGACGCCGCTTCGGAGGTCCACGAACCGCGCTTCGACCGGGTGGTTCGGCGGATGGTGATCGATGACAATATCGATGGGCGTCTCCTCGGGAAGTTGGTCGTTGACGCCCGGACTGGAGTGGTCCACCAGCGCGAGTCCGGCGAATTCGGAGAGGTCCGCACCTTCCTCCAGATTTCTGAGGTTCAGATCGAGCAGGTTGACGAACGCACGGTTCTCCTGATGGGAAATCGCCCCGTAGTAGCAGGTTTCCGCTTCGGTTCCGACGGACTCGGCCATCCCCTCCAGCGCGACCGCGCTGGCGATGGCGTCCGGGTCGGGGTTGTCGTGCATGAAAATCCCGAGTTTGCCGTCGATGTCCCGAAGGGTGCGCTGGAGCTCGTGCGTTCGAAACGCGGTGTCGGCGTCCGTCAGCGGGAGCAGATGTTCCACGAGCGCTCGACCGGGGTCGATGAACGTGTCCGACAACTCGTCGAGTTCCGTTCGAACCTCTTCGGTGGGACGGGAACCCGCGTACGAGACGAGATAAGCGGCCGGATGTACCTCCCGAACCACCCGTGCGGCCTCCCGATTTCTCTCCGGGTCGTCGCCGCAGACGAAGGCGATATCCACGTGTGGCCTCCCTGCGACCGTTTCGCGGTCCGTCGGGTCACCACGGGTGGCCGAGACACCCTCCGTGCGGAGCGTTTCGACTCTACTCTCGCTCTCATCGACGACGACGAGAGCACCGGACCAGTCGGCCACCGAGTCAACGATGGCATGCCCGACGGAACCACAGCCGAGCATGAGCCGCGAAACCATCTTACCCCCGATTCAGAGTCTGACACCTAAAACTTGTTGGGAATCCGTTCAGGCGTCGATACCGTTGAAACATGGCCGTACAGACGTTCTCTATCGAAAATATTGTATCGGTGATGAAGTGGCTTCGAAGTCACAAAAACGGATCGAGTACGGCGAATCGGAAGAAAACGCAAACCCAAATTCGAGCCCGAACGCGACCGTTCAGGCGAGAAGGGTGGCGGCGGCGTTGTGAGCCACGTGGGAGAGCGGACCGAACGTGAAGAACAACACGACCGTGACGACCGCTGCGGCGAGAATCGCCACGTAGAGGCCGGTCGGCCTGCTTCGAATCGTGAACTCGTCGTCCGGGTCCTCGAACCATATCGCCTTCACGACGCGGCTGTAGTAGAACACCGACAGCGCGCTGTTCGCGGCGGCGATGGCGGTGAGCCACCAGAATCCGGCACCGACCGCGGCACCGAACAGGAAGTACTTGCTCAGGAAGCCAGCGCCGAGCGGGAGACCGGCGAGGTTGTACAGGAACACCGTCATGGCGACACAGGCCACCGGGGCCTTCTCCGCCAGTCCGTTGTAGTCCTCGAACGTCTTGCCGACGCCCCACTGTTCGGCCAGCGCGATGAACAGGAACGCCCCCGTGTTCATGAAGCCGTAGACGAACAACTGCAACATCGCGCCGCTCAGCACGCCGTCGTTGTTGCCGCCGTAGAGGGCGGCGAGGCCGATGAGAACGTACCCCGCCTGTCCGACCGAGGAGTACGCGAGCATCCGCTTGACCTTGTCCTGCGTGGCGGCCGCGAAGTTCCCGAGCGTCATCGTGATGACGGCGAGAATCTGGAAGGCCAGCACCCAGTCTACCGTTCCCGAAACTGCCGCGAACGGGAACGCGGTGAGGAACACGCGGAAGGCGACGACGAACCCGGCGGCCTTCGAGGCCGACGAGAGGAAGCCCGAAATCGGTGCGGGCGCACCTTCGTACGCGTCCGGTGCCCAGAAGTGGAACGGTACGGAGGCCGTCTTGAATCCGAACCCGGCGAGCACCATCAGCACGCCGATGCCGAGGATGCCGCTCATGCCGTCGAAACCGCTTCCGAGGGCAGTCGCGACCGCGTTCAGTTGTAGGTGGCCGGTGACGCCGTACACCAGACTGATGCCGTAGGCGAAGATGGCCGACGAGAGCGCCCCGATGAGGAAATACTTGAGACCCGCTTCGACGCTGCCGCGGTTCTTCTTCAGGACCGCGACGAGCGCGTAGGACGGAAGGCTGGACAGTTCGAGGCTGATGAACACCATGGCGAGGCTGTTCGAACTCGCCATCAGCGTCATTCCGGTCGCCGCGAGGACGACCAGCGTGTAGTACTCCGCCTGATACGGGTTGTCCTGCAGATAGTCGTAGCTCGCGATGGAGACCAGCGCGGTGACGCTGGTGAAGATGACCACGAAGAACAGGCTCATCGTATCGACGACCAGCGCGTTGCCGTAGAGATGAACCGGGTTGTCGCCGGTCCCGGCGGTAATGAACCACAGCGCGAGGCCGCCAGCGACGACCGAGCCGACCGTCGAGATACCCGCGAGAAGCGGTCTGTCCGACGTGTGTGGGTGGACACTGTCCACGACGAGCAACAACAGCGCGGTCAGGGCGAGGACGATGGCGGGTGCGAGTGCAGCCCAGTCGGGCAACGCGAACGCCATCAGAACCCACCTCCCGTGACGAGCGCCATCTTACCCACGGCGTCCTGAATCATCTGATAGAGGATGTTCGGTTGCACACCGAGCAGGATGATGAGCAGGACGAGCACGACGAGCGGTGCGACGTCGTGGAACGACGCACGGCTGACCTCGGAGCTGCTTTCGAGCTTGAACGGCCCGAAGAGGGTCTGTTGCATCGCGAACAGCAGATAACCGGCCACGATGACGATGCCGAACATCGCCACCGCGGTGAACAGTGCGAGGCCGTTGGTCCCCGCCACGGTTCCCGCGAGAACGGTGGAGTGGAAGGACCCGACGAAGATGAAGAACTCCGCCGTGAAACCGGCCATCAACGGCAGGCCCATGTAGCCGAACGCACCCGCGACGAACAGGGTGACCGTGATCGGCATCTCGTCGGCCAACCCGGACATGTCCGAGACCATCCGGGTCCCCGTTTTGTTGTAGATGACGCCGACGGCCATGAACATCAGTCCCGAGATGAGGCCGTGGGCGACCATCTGGAGGGTCGCGCCGCCGATGCCGTACATCGTGAACGCGACCAGTCCGAGAACGATGTACCCCGTCGACGAGATGGAGGAGTACGCCACGATCCGTTTCAGGTCCGACTGTGCCAGCGCGAGCAGCGCACCGTAGATGACGGTGACGACCGCCACGAGGGCGATGATGAACGCGTACTGTTTCGCCACGTCCGGAAGCATGGTGAAGTTGAAGCGCAACAGCGCGTACGTCCCCATCTTCAGGAGCAGGCTGGACAGCATGATGACGACCGGCGTCGGCGCTTCGGCGTAGGTGTCCGGCAACCACGTGTGGAGCGGAATGACGGCCACCTTCACGCCAAATCCGATGAAGATGGCGAAGAACGCCAGCGTCTTCAGCGTGCTCGGGGCGATACCGCCGAGGCTTCCCAACTGTCCGCTGTTCAGCGCCTGCGCGATGGCGGGCATGCTGAGGGAGTGGATGGAGTCGCCCAGTCCGAAGACGAGACCGATGAACCCGATGAACATCAGCAGCGACCCGACGTTCGTGTAGACGAAGAACTTGATCGCCGCGTACTTGCGACGTGGGCCGCCCCACACGCCGATGAGCAGGTACATCGGGACCAACACGAGTTCCCAGAAGACGAACCAGACGAAGAAGTCGAGCGCCGAGAAGAGGCCGATGAGACACACTTCGGTGAACAGCATCAGGCCGTAGAACTGGCTCTCACGGGACTGAATCGGCGTCCACGCCGATAGAATCGCAAGCGGCGTGAGAATCGTCGTCAACAACAACAGCGGCATGCTGATGCCGTCGAGTCCGACGTGCCAGTTCAGCGCGTACTGCCCGAACGAGACCCACTTGAACGTCTCTTCGAAGGCGAGCGTCCCGCCCAACAGGGCGTTACCGCTGCCGTCGAAGGCACTGTACATCCAGATGCTCCCGGCCGCCGGGAGCAGACTCAGCACGAACGCGAGTTTCCCCGCGACCTTGTCCGGTGCGAGGAAGGTCGCGAACGCGCTGACCAACGTTACCGCGAGAAGTGCTTCGACTATCATCTAAAACCAACCTCCGGTGAAGCCGAGGATGAGAAGCAGGATGACGAACGAGAGCACCAACATGAGCGCGTAGTTCGTCACGATGCCGTCCTGTACCCGCTTCACTCGACTGCCGCCGAACAGGCTTACGCTGGAGACGCCGTTGACCACGCCGTCGATGACGCCCTGGTCGAACTTGTCCACCGCGCGTGCCACCGGAAGCGTGATTCCGGTCGCGAGCCAGACCTGATACTCGTCCTGGTAGTAGTTGTTGAACAGCAGCGTCTTCGCGCCGCCCAACTTGTCCGTGTGCTCGATGGGTTCGGGAACGTTATAGAGCGACCACGCGAGCGCGAGGCCGGCGAGCGCGAACGCGAGCGACACGAGGCTCGAAATCAGCGACGAGAACGACGCCGGTTCGCCGTACGTGGCGTTGACGAGTTCCTCGTAGTGATGGACGCTGGTCGAGGCGACCGGTCCGTTCAGCCACGCGTGCAGGAACTCGATGTTCGACGCGTCGAGCAGGTTCGCGACCGGTCCCATGTTGACGAGGCCGCCGACCGTTGCGAGGATGCCGAGGACGATGAGCGGGAACTTCACGTTCCAACCCACGCCCTTCGGGTCACGCGCCGTGTCGGTCCGGGGTTCGCCGTGGAAGGTCAAGAAGACCATCCGGAAGGTGTAGAACCCGGTGAAGAACACGGCGATGAGCCCCATCGCGTACGCGACGAGCAACAGCGGGTTGCCGCCCATACCGTGGACGAGCGCCTCGTAGAGCACCTCGTCCTTCGACCAGAACCCGGCGAACGGGACGATGCCCGCGAGTGCGAGCGACCCGGCGAGGAACGTCCAGTAGGTGACGGGCATTCGGTCTTTGAGACCGCCCATGTCCCACATGTTCTCGTTGTGGTGCATGGCGATGATGACCGACCCCGCTCCGAGGAACAACAGCGCCTTGAAGAAGGCGTGGGTCATCAGGTGGAAGGTCGCCGCGACGTACCCGCCAGACCCCAGCGCGAGCATCATGTATCCGTACTGGGAGATGGTGGAGTACGCGAGCACCTGTTTGAGTTCCTGTTTGACGACACCCATCGTCGCCGCGAACAATGCCGTGAAGCCACCGATGAACGCGATGATGGCGAGCACCTGCGGGAGCAGGGCGTAGAAGCCGTACATCCGCGCGACGAGATACACACCCGCCGCGACCATGGTCGCGGCGTGGATCAGCGCGGAGACGGGCGTCGGGCCTTCCATCGCGTCGGGAAGCCACGTGTGGAGCGGGAACTGTGCGGATTTCCCGAGCACGCCGCCCAACACGAGGAGACCGATGATCGAGAACCACGTCTTCGGATCGAGACCGAAGAGGAGGGTCGCGTTTCCGCTCCCCGACATGGCCTGATCGGCCATGTGCGCGAACGAGTGGCTCCCCGCGAACTGGGCCGTGCCGAAGGTGGCGAACACGGCCACCACGCCGATAAAGAAGAAGTAATCCCCGAAACGCGTCATGAGGAACGCCTTCTTCGCGGCGCTCGGCGGTCCCTGTTCGCGGAACCAGAACCCGATGAGCAGGTACGAACAGAACCCGACGAGTTCGAAGAACATGAACGACATCAGCAGGTTGTCCGAGAAGACGAACGCGAGCATGCTGAAGGCGAACAGTCCGAGACCGGCGTAGTAGCGCGGCAGTCCGATCTCGCCCTCGTCGTTCATGTACCCCAGACTGAAGATGTGGACGAGGAACGCGATGAGCGAGACGATGACGAGCATCAACGCCGACAGCGGGTCGATGAAGATACCGAAGTGGAAGGTGAAGGTATCGTACGCGTCACCCGGTACCCACGTGATCATCTCGTGGTAGGTGTTCCCGCCGCTCACCGTGAGGAACGCCCACAGCGACAGGAGGAGCGATCCACCGGTCGCGATGATACCCGGAATCGCGCCGCCTTTCGGCAGCATCTTGCGGGCGAACTCGCCGCCGAGCATCGCTATCAGGAACGAGATGAACGGCAGGAGTGCGATGACGGGTGCCAGTTGGAATGCTGTTGCCGTCATTTTACCACCTCATCGTCGTCGCTTGGGTCACGTCCACGTCGTTGAAGTTACGATACAGTACGAGGATGATACCGATCCCGACCGCGACCTCCGCGGCCGCGAGCGCCAACGTGAACAGGCTGAACGTCTGGCCGGTCACGTTGCCGTAGTAGTGGGAGAACGCGACGAGGTTGATGTTCGCCGCGTTGAGCATCAACTCGACGCTGATGAGGAACATCATCGCGTTCTTCCGGGTGAGGATGCCGAACAACCCCGTGCAGAACACGGCCGCCGAAAGCAGGAGGTAGTATTGGACAGGTACTGCTGCCATTATTCCTCGTCACCTCCTTTCGTCCGGCCGCCGTCGGTTCGAAGCGCCGAGGTGGCGGTCGTGAGTATGCCACTGTCCTCGCGGCTGGCGAGCATGACCGCACCCACCAGCGCCGCGACGAGCACGAGATCGATAACCTCGAACGCGGCGAGGAATCCCTCGCCGTGGACGAGGGTCTCCCCGCCGACGGTGCCGATATTGAACATCGAATAGCCGATGCTCGCCGTGATGTTGGCCCCGCTTGCGAAGCCGCGTGCGTCGCCGAACGACGCACCGAGGAACACGACGGCGAGAACGACGAACAGCGCAACCGCGACGAGGCCGGGAAGCATCGTACTCGGGTCGCGCATTCGTGGCCGTGATGTCATGCGTTAGTCACCTCCTCTGTACTTGAACGACGTGTGAGCATGACGGCGAACGTTATCAGGATGAGAACCCCGCCGACGTAGACGAGAATCTGCATCGCGGCAACGAACTCCGCCTGTAACATAACGTAGTGGATGGCGAAGCTCAGCAGCGAAACGCCGAGCAAGAGCGCCGAATGCCACACGTCCTGAACCAGGACAGCGCCCATGCTACTCGCCACCGTGAGGATGGCGAACAGCACGAACGCGATCATTTCATATGCCATTTGAGTCACCTTTGGGTTTGCGTAAACGCCCTTTTAAGATTTCGAGACGGGCGTTTCAGTTGTAGTCGACCGCTCCTTCGCCCTCCCCGATCCATGCGCTCCGGTCGGGTTCGCGCGATTCGAGGGGGTCGATATCCTTGTACCAAGGAACGTTTCTCAGCTGTTCTTTGTTGTACACCAGTTCGCTCTTCGTGTCACCCGTGAACTCGAAGTTCTGAGTGAGCAGGATGGCATCGACTGGGCACACTTCCTCGCACAGTCGGCAGTAGATGCACTGGCCGACGTGGAGGTTGTACTGTTCGCCGTTACGCTTGTCGTCCTGCACGATCTGAATCGTATCGTTCGGACAGACGTTTTCACACTGGCGACACCAGATACAGCGCTCCTGGCTGAACTTGTGAATCCCACGGAAGCGTGGGCTTACTTCGGGAGCGACGTCGGGATATTCGACCGTAAACGTCGTCCCGCCCAATGCGTGCTTCATCGTGGTTGCCATCGATTTGAGAACTCCAATCATAGTGTCACCCCTACGATAACTGCCGTGAGCACCAAGTTAGCGAACGAAAGGACGAGCATGCCCTTCCAGCCGATCTCGATGAGTTGGTCGATACGGACGCGCGGAATCGCCGAGCGTGCCCACTGCGTGAACAGGAACACGGCCCAGATCTTGATCGTGAACCAGACGAAACCGAGCCAGTTCTGTGCGGGGCCGTCCGGGCCGCCGAGGAAGACGGTGGCGATGATGGCCCCACCGAGGAAGATGTGCAGGAACTCTCCGAGGTAAAACAGCACGAAGTAGACGCTCGAATACTCGGTCATGTATCCGGCGACGATCTCCGTGGGTGCTTCGGGTAGGTCGAACGGATTCCGTCCGACCTCGGCCAGGTTCGCGATGAGGAACAACACGAACGCAAACGGGTTCACGAACGCGTACCACGAGGGAACGTGGAACCCGCCGATGCTGAGCAGGGTGGTCTGCTGAGCCGCGACGATCTGACTCGTCCGAAGCGATCCCGCGAAGATGACGACGGAGGCCGCCGTCACGACGAGGGGAATCTCGTACGCGATGTTCTGTGCCACCGCACGCAGTCCCCCGAGCAGCGAGAACTTGTTGTTCGACGCGTAGCCACCCATCGTCAATCCGAGCGTCGCGAGGGAGGCGACCGCGAACACGTACGCCAGCCCGATTTCGGGATCGGCGAGTTGCAAATTGAGACCGAAAATATGACCCATCGGAATGACCGCGAAACCGAGCAACGCCGACCCCGCCATCACCATCGGAGCGATGTCGTAGGCCGGACGGTCCGCACCGTCCGGAATGATGAGTTCCTTCGACAACAGTCGCACTGCATCGGGGATGATGATCAGTACCCCGGCCGGTCCGAGACGATTGACCGCGATGCGGTCCGTGAACGCGGCGGTGATCTTCCGCTTGGCCCACGGCCCCGCGAACGCCGTCATCGTCAGCATGATGGTGCCGATAACGGCCGCCGCGATGAGCGCCGAAAGCAGTTCTATCGGCGCACTGGGGTTGTTGCCACCGATCGCGTGGGCGATCTCCTCGGGGAAGAGCGCCATATTCGTGAGGCCGGGAATCATCGATCGACCTCCCCGAGAATGATGTCGAGGCTACCGAGGGTCGCGACGAGGTCGGGGACGTACTCCCCTTCGGACATCTCGCCGAGCGCGGACAGGTTACTGAAACACGGACTCCGAATCTTGAATCGGCCAGGCTTGTCCGACCCGTCCGAGCGGATGTAAATCCCGAGTTCACCCTTCGCACCTTCGACGGCGCGGTAGGTCTCGGTGTCCGCGTCCGGTTTGAGCGTCCGGGGGACGTTCGACTGGATCTCGCGCTCGTCCTCCGGCCAGTCTTCGAGCAGGTCGAGACACTGCTCGATTATCTTCGCCGACTGTTCGACCTCGCGCATTCGAACCAACAGGCGCGAGTAGTTGTCACAGCCGTCCTCGGTCACGACATCCCATTCGAGTTGGTCGTAGTAGCCGTACGGGTCGTCGCGGCGCAGGTCGTAGTCGATCCCTGACCCCCGAGCGACGGGTCCCGTGACGCCGTACTGTTTTGCGACCTCGGGTTCGAGGATGCCGGTGCCGACGGTCCGAATCTGGAGCAACTCGTTGTCGGTGATGAGGTCGTGGTACTCATCGAGCGCCGACGGAAGCCCGTCGAGGAAATCCCGAGTTTCGTCGAAGAACGCCTCCCGTGGTTCGGGAATGTCCCAGACGACGCCGCCGAGGCGGAAGTAGTTGAACATCATGCGCTGACCGGTCAGGTCCTCCAGGATGTTCTGGGCGAGTTCCCGGTCGCGCATCGCGTACATGAAGATCGCAGTGAAGTCGCCGTAGATGTCGAGACAGAACGTCCCCAGTGCCAGCATGTGGGATGCGATGCGGCACAGTTCGGCGCCCATCGTCCGAATTATCTGCGCGTACTCGGGGACGTCGATGTCGTTCAAGTCCTCCGCCACGCGGGCGTAGGCCCACTCGTTGAGCAATCCGGAGGAACCGTAGTCCCAGCGGTCGGGATACGGCATGATCTGGTGCCGGTACGTGCCGTTTTGGGCCATCTGTTCCTCACAGCGGTGGAGATAGCCGATATCCGGTTCGACGTCCGCCACCTGTTCCCCGTCGAGCACCGTTTCCAGGTGCAACACGCCGTGTGTCGCCGGGTGGTGCGGTCCGATGTTGAGGAGCATCGTGTCGGACTCCGCATCGTAGCGGTCGTCCTCAAGCGGATTTTTGTGCTCCTCGAACGGGACGATCTGTGGTCGGTCCTGATCGTAGTTCTTCGCCAGGGGGTGACCCTGCCACGTCTCGGGGAGAAGGATGCGTCGCAGATCCGGATGTCCCTCGTACTCGATGCCGATGAGGTCGTATGCTTCCCGTTCGTGCCAGTCGGCGGTCCGGTAGACCGGTTCGGCCGTCTGGCTCTTCGGGGCGTCCCATGGCGTCGGAACGACGACGCTTACCTCCTGCGTCGGATCGTCGTACTGTTTGAGGTGGTAGATGCTCTCGTACCGATCCTCGTAATCCTGCGCCGTGACGTTCGAGAGATGGTCGAATCCGGCCTCGTCGCGCAGGATCGTCAGCACGTCCTGCACTTCGGCCGGTCTGACCACGAAGCCGGGTGCGTTGAGGTGCTGTTCGCGCCCGATGACGTGCTCGCCGAGCAATTCGGCGAGTTCGTCTCCGGGGGACGCGGACTCTTCCGCTCCCGATTCGACTTCCTCCTGGGAACTCATGGCGAATCAGCCCAGTTGTAGCGCATGACGAGCGAGTCCTCGTCGATCCGGTCCGCGAGCGACTGTACCAACTCGTCGCGCTCCAAGTCGCCGAACTGTTCCAGTTCGTACGGCTTGACAGTCACCGGGTTCGATTCACCGTGCGCGATGCTCTCCTGGAGCTTCACGACACCGTAGACGAGCGCTTCCGGGCGTGGCGGGCATCCGGGGACGTGGATGTCGACCGGGATGACCTCCTCCGCACCCTTGATGACGTTGTAGCCCTCCTGAAACGGGCCGCCACTGATCGAACACGACCCCATGTTCACGACGAACTTCGGTTCGGGCATCTGGTCGTACACGCGCTTCATCCGCGGCGCGAACTTCGAGACGATGGTCCCGGGAACGATCATCACGTCGGCCTGTCGCGGCGATGCACGCGGGACGCCGGAACCGAATCGGTCCAAGTCGTGTTTCACGGCGTAGGTGTGCATCATCTCGATGCTACAGCAGGCGATGCCGAACTGCAGCATGAACATGGACGACCCCCGAACCCAGTTCATGAACTTGTCGAACTTCGTGAGAATGAATGGTGACGCGCCGAACGCCTCCCGAAGCTTCGAGTTGAAACGATCGTCGACCCCCGTGCCCATCCGAGCGTCTTGGGTCTTCGTCTGGGGTGCTGTACTATCCTGAATGTACTCCCGTGGTTCGTTACTCATTGTTCCATACCCTGTCTCGTTCCGCGGGGGCTACGAACCCACCGCACCGCACCGTTACGCCAAGCCCACGCGAGGCCGACGACGAGAACCGCGATGAATGCCAACATCGGGACGAGCACCGTCGCAAGGCCGACGCCGCTGTCGATAGCGTTGCGATAGATGACGGTCCAAGGGAAGATGAGGACCGTCTCGATGTCGAAGACGACGAACAACAGCGCAACCATATAGTATTGAATGTTGAACCGAATGCGCGTCGTCCCGGTTGGAATTTCACCGCTCTCGTAGGTGGCGGATTTTCCCTGTTCGGGCACTGTTGGTCTGAGGAGACTCGATATCATCATCATACTAGATGGTATCGCAATCCCCACCAGCGCCAACGCGCCGATGGCTACCCATGGATTCATTACCGATTTCTCCTAGCAAGTGGTAATTTGTGAGCGCACACCTATAAGCGTTGATTCTTGGGATTCTGGGCCTGAAACCCCTCTCCCGCCGGTATTCGGGCAACTAACGCTTTCTCTTCGATAACGTCCCCGTTCCGCTAGAGAATTGAACTGTACCAATAGGGATACTAGTATATAAAATTATATATTATTGTTCGTTACGGAACGAATCCGTTCCTTCCTCGTGGAGGCGACGGGAGACGTTCCCGACGTCGGTCTGTAACTCGCCGTGGTACGTGACAAGTCTTTTCCGCAACTCGTCATGTTCTCGAGAGAGAATCTGTGCCGCCGAGAGCGCAGCGTTGAACGACTTACCGGCGTCCACAGCGACGATGGGCGCGCCGGTCGGCATCCCGATGACCGACGACACCGACTTTTCCTGGACGGGAACTCCGACGACGGGAATCGGGTACGCGAGCGACGCCGTCATGTTCGGGAGGTCGGCCGACTTCCCGCCAGCCCCGGCGATGATGACATCCAATCCACGCGCTTCGGCCGTCTTCGCGTAGCTGTACATCAACTCCGGCGTGCGGTGGGCCGAAACGACGTACGTTTCGAACGTGAATCGAGCGTTCGGCGGGTTCTCGTCGTCGGTCACTTCCTCGAAACCGAGTTCCGTGAGCGCGTCGTACGCCCCCGACATCACGTCCAGGTCGGAGTCGCTCCCCATGACGATGCCGATCTCGGGGGTTTCCTCCGTCGGCCGGTCGCGGTTCGCTTCGGCTTCGAACTGTTCGATGAGGCTCGTGACTGATTCTGCGGTGGTCATTGGAACGTGAGTGAGTCGGTGAGGGCTTTTGCGTCACCGTGTAGGTCGGTGAGTGTCGATTCATCGGATGCTTCGAGGTCGTCGCCGACGAGCGTGACGTGACCCATCTTCCGGAGCGGTCGCACGTCGTGCTTGCCGTACCAGTGAAACGACGCGCCGGGGGTCGAGAGCATGCCCTCGACGCCCGAGAGGTCGGCGGGTTCCGGTTCGTCCACGTCGCCCAAAATGTTCGACATCACGATGGAACCGCGGAGCGTCGTCTCCCCGAGCGGGTACCCCAGCACGCCGCGGGCGTGCTGTTCGAACTGCGAGGTGAGCGCGCCTTCGATTGTGTAGTGTCCGGAGTTGTGTGGGCGCGGGGCGATTTCGTTCACCGAAATTTTTCCATCTTCCCTCTCAAACAACTCGATTCCGTACGTCCCCCTCCCGGAGAGCGCGGAGAGCACTTCCCGCGCGACTTCCTCCGCGCGTTCTCGAACCTCGTCGGACGTGCGCGCGGGGACGACGGTTTGTCGAAGGATTTCGTCCTCGTGGACGTTTTCCCCGACGGGGAACGTCGCTACCTCGTCGTCGCCTTTCACGGCGATAACGGAGAGTTCGCGCTCGAAGGGAACGAACTCCTCGACCATCAG
>NZ_JBAWAC010000197.1:0-2340 GCF_049589095.1 Haladaptatus sp.
TACTCCCGTCGGAACGAGTGAGCGTCGTCCCTCGACGTTCTGGATTCGATACCGACAACTCCCTGTTTTCGACCGCGATTTCGAGTCGGCCGGACCAACCACGAACCACCGTCTCAGCCCCTGAGAACTTCACGAGCGCGAACAGTAGGGCCTCAATTCTTTTACAGGGGACGGGAGTAACCTTCTCCGTATCGTGCGATAGAACACAGCGGGTAACTCAGAAGGTAACCATGTCCACACAACGCCATCCCACTCACGGCGCGGCGAGCATGCGTCCGAACGACGAACGCTACGCGGTGGTCGTCGTCACCAGAAGCCAAAGGCTTCTGGTTAGCAGTCAGAACGCACGTTCTGACGACATCACGAAAGCCGAAGGGATGGAGGTAGTCCTGCACGGGCTTCAACGGCGACGGGCGGAACGAATCGCGTCCCGGAAGAACCGAAACCGTGACGCGATGACGAACGTCCAACCCGTGCGGGAGGACGAACTCGATGAGCGTAGCGTCCAACTGAAACACCCCGACGACTGATCGCAGCGATACACATCACGACGGCACTCCACGGGCTGTCGTATTTTTTCAACGAACTCCCGTCTCCGAGGTTACCCTACCGACCAGCCTCGCTTTTTTCCGAGGTTACCCTACCGGCCAACCTCGCTCCCGTCAACATCGCTTTATCCGTCCCCCGTGTCGGAACGGACGTGAGAAACTCCCGTTTCGTCGCCGCGCTGTTCGCCTACGTCGCGTTGGCGTGGGGCGGTTCCTACGTCGCCATCTCCGTCGGTCTGCACAACCTCCCGCCGGTGTTCTTCGCCGCGAGTCGCCTCGATATCGCGTCGGTCATCCTCCTTCCGGCCGTCGTCTACCGATACGACGACTGGCGGCCGAAACTGACGGGTGACTGGCTGACCATCGGTGCCGCCGGGTTGTTCGTTGCCGCCGGAGCGAACGCCTTCCTCTTCCTCGGCCAGCAATCGACCCCCGGCCCCGTCGCCGCCGTGATATTCGCGCTCAACCCGATACTGGCGTCGCTGTTCGCGTGGCTGCTGTTGCCGAGCGAGCGGCTATCCGTCGTCTCGGTGTTCGGCATCGTCCTCGGTATCGTCGGCGTCGCAGTCGTCGCGGAACCGAGCCCCGACATGCTCCTCTCGGCGGCGGGACTCGGTCCGTGGATCGTCCTCTGCGGCGCGGCCAGTCTCGGTTCCGGAACCGTCCTCACGCGGCGGTTCGAGACGACGCTTCCGACGCTCGTGACCACCAGTTGGGGCCTCCTGTTCGGCGGTCTCTTCCTCCACCTCGTGAGCGTGGGTCTCGGAGAGCACGTCTCGACGGGGTGGAGTTCGACGCTCCTGCTCTCGGTCCTCTATCTGGGGCTGATCGCCACCGCCGGGGCGTATTCGGCGTACTTTGAACTCATCGACCGCATCGGCGCTGTCCGGACCGCACTCGTCTCCTACGTGGTCCCGGTCGTCACCGCCATCGCGAGTTGGGTGATCGTCGGCGAGACCATCACCGTCCACACCGTCGTCGGATTCGTCGTCATCGCGGTCGGCTTCGCGTTGACGGAACGGCGGACGCTCATCGCGGGACTTCGTCGAAGTCGTTGGATCGAAACGGACGCGTGAGAGGGACGGAACGAGGTGGCGGAGAAAGAAATTAGTTGATTTACTGAGAATATTCGAGTAACATGGTCCGCACGGTTTCCGACTGGTTCCCCGACCGCCCGCCGACGTGGGGGGAGATACTTCCCACGACCCTGATCAGTTTCTCTTTGGCGGCCGATCCGTCCGTTTTCGATACGATTTCGTGGGCGTGGGTCGCCGTCGGATTCGTCCTGACCGGGATTGGCCTCGGCCCCGCTAGAGCCACAGCGCTCGGCAAACGGTTCGGGCAGTGGTTTCGGGACATCGGCGTCACCGGGCGAATATCGGCAATCATCCTCTTCTTCGTCGTCGCTTGGGGAACGCTGCTCACAGTCGAAATCCCGATTGCAGTAATCGATAGCTTCGTGGTTGGGATGTGGGCCGCCCTGATTCTGTATTTTCTCGCCCACATCGCCCACGCCGGTGAAATCAGCGGCTGGCGAGCGAGGTAAGGTGGGGACTGCTTCCGAAAGTTCCCTCGAAATCGAGACCGGTATCGTCCTCATGTCCGTCGTCAACCGCTCGAATCAGCTCACGGACGGATGATACGGAGACGAACGGTCGAATGTCCTAGTCCTCTTCCAGCGCCAACGCCTTGAAGAACCGTTCGGACACGATGTCGAACAGTCGCTCGTTGATGGCGGGCGAGCCCATGTCGCTGTCGGCGAAGATGCCGAGCGAGACCTGTCCTCCAGCGC
>NZ_JBAWAC010000198.1:0-14934 GCF_049589095.1 Haladaptatus sp.
TCCTCGCGCTGGGCAAGCGAGAGCGAAACCTCGAACTACTCGCCGACCTGCTCAAAAACGGCGGGTACGACGTCGAGATAGCGACCAGCATGGGCGAGTTCGACGAACTGCTCAAGCAACGCGACGACGTTGCCCTCGCCGTCCTCGACGTGGATGGCTTCACCGAGGACATCTGGAAGCGCTGTGAGCAACTCAACGACCGCGACATTCCCATGCTCGTCCTCGCCGCACAGATTCCCCCTGCGATGCGACAGAAGGCGGTCAGTCGCGGCGCACAGACCATCCTCGAAAAGCCGGTGGACAAAGCGGATTTACAGGCGACGATACGTGGGTTGATGGAATACATCCGGATGAATCGCTGACTGGCCACTCCGCTCGATGCGCTTTTTCGGTACCGCTCGAATTCGACACCATTCGCCGTCGATTTTCACACTTCCGTTCCGGACAGTTACGACGTTCGAATCGTCGAAGGAGAAAGGATGACGAGCCGTTTTGCGACCCACCAGGAACCATTGGGGGCGGGAGGGTGAGTGGGCGGGAGCGGGATGAGGTTGGGGGAGTGAGAGTGGAGGCTGTCGTGGAACCGAGGGCGGCACGGGACCACGAGCGATGAGGGCCGAAGCGTGGTCGTCGGGGGAACGACCGGGGGTGGTGGGTCGCTACGTCGTCATCGATTATTTCTATACCCGATACCCAATTCAGTACTTCCATCTTACTATCAATAGCAACGTTACTGTCGATAGTATCAACACACACCATACTATTCTACATATCCTTACTCTCCGTACTCGCCTCGTTCGTAACACTCCGTTCGTCGTCCTTCCTGCACGCCGAACGTCCCCCGACCACGTTCCACCTCGTCGCTACAGTTTATGTCGAAACGCTCGGAGCACGTCGTGTCCGGTGTCGGTCAACGTCACTTGCTTTTGGCGTCCGACTTTCCGAACCTCGATGTAGTCGTCCCGTTGCAGTGGGTCGATGATGTTCGCGTTCAACAGGGCGAACTTCGCCTTGTCGTTCGCCGGATTACTGTCCGCGATGAAGGAAAGCCCCGCCTCTTCGGAGTACCCGATAATGTCCTTCTTCTTCGGCGTGTACACCTCCGTATCCGACTCTTGGAGATAGTTCATCACCGACACTTGATCGCGTGTGGGCGATTCGATGGGGTAGGTCGGGAGCACTTCCTCACCCGTGTACCCGTAACTTTGCCGTTCTTCCCTGTCCGCGTGGGCGTACCCCTCCGGATGGACGTAGTAGGCCGTCGCGTCCGTCGCCATACAGGCGATCGCCGCGCCGACAGCGGAGAGTTTCGACCCGCTCGCGACGTTCACGCGAACGATGTCGTCCTGGTGTTCCGAAACCAGCGTCGTGACGATTCCCAACACGTCGTAGATATCCATCAAATCCACCGTCCGCGACCGGACATCGATCCCTTCCGCTTCGAGTTCGTCCTTCAACGCGTCGTGGTAGTCCGGCTGGTCGGATTCGGGACTGTCGTGTTCGAGGAGATAGAGGATGTCCACCCCGTGCTCCTGAACGGGACCCAAGATTCGGTCGTATTCGAACCCGAGCGGAGCGATATGTACCTCATCGATGGATTGCATAGCCGATTTCTTTGCGTGAAACTCGTTAAAACCGCTAGATTTTCGTCCCGCCTTCCGTTCGAGTACCACCAACTCGCGGTGAAATTTATGACAAAATGGACAACATTTGTCACGCCAACGTTTGCCAATCAATTGAATAGGTGGTTGAGAATCTAGTCGCGTCACGTATCGGATCGAATCCGCGACTCATCGGGGTGGTTGTCCACGGGCGAGTCGGGGAAACCGAGGCCAGTTGGAACTCTTCTTATGTCATCGTATAACTGGAATTCTCGTCACCGCGTGTCAGTCGCCTCCGCGTCCGTCGCAAGCAGGAGGGTGAACGAGACGACCGCGACCAACAGCAGGACGAGCGCGAGATACCCACGCCACGAACTGGTCGGCAATGATACCTGACCGACGAACGATAACGTTCCGACAGCGAGGCCGATCCCGAGCACAGCGACGAGCAGTCCCCCTGTCGCGTGGGCTACCTCACCGCGGCGTGTCTCTGCCGCCCGCCCGATTTGTAGTCCGACCTCCGCCGCGTGGTCGCCCACGTCCCGGACCACGAGGGCGGCACCGACGGCACAGAAGACGATGACCGGGGCCGCTCCGAGTTCGGCGGCGGCGAGTGCGCCGATGAACAGCGCCGCGCCGCCGAACGCGAACCCGCTCGCCGAATCGAGCGCGACCCACGGTCTGACCGCCAACACGGCGAACACCTGCACCAACATGAGCAGAATCAACACGCCCGCAACGCTCCCCGCGATGACCGTCGCCGGACCGAGTTGCTCGACCATTCCCCAGGGCTCGATGGTTGCGAGCGTCGATCCGACAGAGGGGACGAACGTCGATACCGCTCCGACGAGTCCCGCCAACGCGACGCCGCCGATACCACCGGCCGCAAACGCGAGCGTCTGGGGCGGTTCGTCACCCATCCACGCGATGATGACGTGTTGTGCCCCCCGCGCGGCGAGGATTACCAGTTCGAACAGGATGACCGCACCGACGACCGCTTGAAGCACGCCCGAACCGAACACCGATCGGATTACGTCCCCGAGCACGGACAGCGACGCCAACAGCCTCGCGAACCAACGCGGTCCCCATCCGGAATACACGACGAGGATCTGTATCGCGAGGAACGCCCAGTACGCCACCGGGACCGTTTCGAGTCGGAAGCCGAACGGTTCGAGGATTCGCTGCCGGAGTCGTGCCTTCGCCGGAAGCCAATCGTCCAGTATCGGGACCACCCAATGGAGCAGTTCGACGGCCGCCAAACAACCAATCTGCAGGGCGATGATCATCGCCAGCGTGCTCGACGTGGCGGCGTTGACGATGACCAAACTGCTGAGTCCGCCGAGCGTCCTGAAGAGACCGCCGTGGATGCACACCGCGAGGGCCGTCCCGACGACGAGCACCGCGGTGGACCGCCGAAGCATGAGGTACACCGGAAAGCCGACGCTCGACGAGAGGTCGACCCTCGCGTTGAGCAGTACCGCCGTCATTCCGAGTCCGAGCAGGAGCGAGAACAACGGCGGCGTCCCGAGTCCGGTGGAGGCCGTCAGTGCGATCGCACCGCCGACGATGGCGAGGCTTCCGGCCGCTCGGCGTTCGTTCTGCTTCGACTGCATCCCGTTCGCGCCCAGTGCGATGCAGACCGCACCGACGACGCCCGCCGCGACGCTGACGAGGTTACCCGTTCCGACGCCGAGCAGAATCACCGCACAGACCGCAACGACGCTCGCCAACGCGCCACCGAAGCGCGTCGAACCATGATTCACGCTCATGCGGACCTCCTCGTGCTCTTCGAGACGGCCGCCGCAAGCGGTTCGTCGGGCGACCAGTCGATCGCACGGAGTCCGCTCCGTCGAGCCTCGTTCAACCGTTCCGCCCGCGCGAGACTGGACACCGTCCCGCCCGGTGTTTCCGTTCCGGTCATGTCCGGGCTGACGACGGTCACCGCGTGGCCGTGTGCGTCGAACCGTTTTGCGACAGTGACGGCCATGTCGTCGGCCAGCGGTGAGAGGAATATCACCTGCGTCTCGGAGGACAGACGTTTCCGGAGGCGCTTGAACCGCGACTCCCGTATCCGTTCCTCACGCCCGGTTCCGAAGAGTCCGCTTCCGCTCGTCGTCTTCCGGGGCGTATCGATCTCTTCGAGTTCTTGACGGACACGAGCGACCTGCTCACGGCCGCCATCGGGCGCGAGAAACAGGGGTTGTGGGCCGTACAGCGCCAATCCGACGAGATCGTTCTGTCGGACGAGCGCGGCCGTCATCCGCTCGGCCGCGTACCCGGCAAGGTCGATGGCGTTCGGCTCCCCCGACCGGCGAGCGATACAGGCCTTCGATCGGGCGTCGACGAGGAGCAGGACCGATGCGGAGCGACTCTCGCGGAAGTTCACCGTCGTCAGCTCTTGGGTCCGCGCGAACCGCTTCCAATCGATTCGGCTCATCGGGTCGGCGGGACGATACTCCCGTGTCGAGTGGAACTCGATACCTTCGCCGCTCGCATCGGTCTCGATGTGACCCGGCATGGAAGTGGTCAACTGCGACAGCGGCATGTCCTCGACGTACGTATCACACGTTATGGTCATCGGCAGGTTTCGCTCCTCGCGGGCTTCGGCCGTCCCGCTCATGGATTTGGCCACGAGCGTCGTCGGTTCGAACTCGTGTGCGCCACGCTGGGCGCGAATCGTGTACGAGAACGAAACGGTTTCTCCCGGCCCCACACTTGTCCCGTGACGCGGCGACCCGTCCACGACGGCGAGTTGTTTCGGAACGCCGTCCACGATACGGAGGTCCGGGATCGCATGGTCGCCATAGTTCTCGACGGTTATCGTCACCTGTACGTCCTCGCTCGGGCGGGGGGATCGCTCGCTCACCGCTCGGTCGACTTCGACCGTGATATCCGGCGTTCTGGACATGAACTGGTAGGCCGCGTAGACGAATCCGATGACGGCCGAGAGGAACATCACGGTGTTTCCGGTGACGACGCCCGCCGCACCGGCGAGCAGCGCGACCGTCATTCCGGCGTTCAATCGCGGGCCGTTTCCATCGCTCATCGTGACTCCCCTCCGTTACGAGTTCGGAGTTCCGAAACCGCCCGCTCGGCGCGGCGGTCGAACGTCTCACCACGCGCCCAGTCGTTGATTCTCGTGCGAAGCGGAATGGACGCGTTCGACGCGCCGAGGAAGGCCGCCGCACGCGGGTCGTCCGTCCACGACCCCGCTTCGAGTCGCTCGGCCGCTTCCTGTTTGGTGTCTCCCTCTGCACGGAGCGTTTCGATCGCGGCTCTTCGAACGTGACGCCGCGCAGTTGCCCGGCGACTGCGCCGCTCCCTGGCTTCTATCCCGAGGACTTCGGACAGTCGAAGCCCGTCGTCCACGTCGGACCCGGTCGTCCGCTGTTCGTGGAAGTGCGCTTTCTCGGGCTCGGTTCTCGGTTGCCAGATGACCTCCCGCTCGTCCACCACGCCGTCTTTCAGTGACCAGATGGCGAGCACGCCGCCCGCGCCCGCGAGGAGGAAAATAGTCATCGGTTTGGCGATCCAGCCGACCAACGGCCTGACCGTGGCCTCCGGTACGACTTGCGGGACGAAGACGACGAGGAACGCACAGGTCAGCGAAACGACACCGGCCGCGAGCAGGATTCGCTCGCGGCTTTGATCGGTTCGGAACAGCCGTCCGACGTGCCCGGCAGCGCGTCCGATGGCACGTCCCACGAGACGCATCATTCGTCGTCCTCCCTGAACCGCTCGATCCTGTCGATCGCGGTGCGGGCCAATTTCGTCCGCTTCCCGGACGCCGGGAACCTCCCATACCGGACTTCACGGAACGCATCGGTCAACTGGCGAACCGCATCTGCCGGGTACCCGCGGTTCATCGCCACGCGTGCGTACTCCGCGGGGGTCGTGGTTCGCCGACGCCTGACCGGGAGGCGTTCGATCATCGATTCCCACGCCTCCTCGATACTCGGCGGTCCCCGTTCCTCGGGTTCCGGCGGGGCGGTTTCGTGGCTCGTGGTTCGTCGCTTCGATTTCCGGCTGGAACCGCCGAAACTCGGCCGTGAGAGGACCTTCGGTATCGAAAAGAGGCCGCTTCCGACGCTTCCGACGGAGAGCAACGCCCCGCCGAAGCCCCGTCCGAGGATCGAGAACGTTTCCGCGATTGCCGACCCGAGACCGACGGTCCCGGCCGAGAGACCACGGCCGAGTTCGGCTAACAGACCGAACGCGTCGTCGGTAAATCGCGGAATCGACGCGGAAAACCCGACGACGAGACTCATCGTTCTGGCGGGAATTTTCCCGAACAGTTCGCCGATGGGGACGCCGCGAATCACGAGCGGTATCGCGCCACCGCCACCGACGCGAACCGTCCCGGTACGGAATCCGGCGAGGAGGAACCCGACGAGGCAAAGGAGGGCGACGCCGATTCCTTCGAGGATCGTTTTGAGCAGGTCTCCTCCGCCGGCCGAGGGATGATTACTGGCTCCCGCTCCGGCGTTCGTCGTCGTAGTCGTCGTTGTCGATTGGCCGTTCGAGTCGCCGTTCGAGTCGCTGCTCGTCGTCTGGGCCGCTGTCGTCATCGCATTCGATTGCTGACCGGTCGTGGTTCCGGCCTCGACGGTCGAGTGACCGCCGTGGCCGGTCCAACCCGAGTTACCTGCACGACTCCCGCCTCCCGGACCGGCGGGATACGACCCGAACCCGGTCGCCGGAAACAGGGACGCGCCGAAGATAACTGCGAGGACGCAGAGGGCGATGAGGGCGGCACGGAGATGATTACGGTCCACTGCTGTTCGGGTTCTTTCTCATCCGGCAAATATCTTCTCCTAAATGAACACATCCTTGAACCAACATTCATGTGTGATGACCGCGACACGTTACGTACGACATGTCACGAGATCCCGCCCTGACTCGGCGAATATTCGCCACCCTCGCGTGCGTGCTGATCGCAGACCTCCTGCTCGTCGGCTGTGTCGCGTTCCTCCTCCGCCCCTGGCTCGCCCCCGTCGCGTCGAGCCTTCCCGCCGGTTTGGGATGGCTGGCGTTCGTCGTCCCCGCGACCGCGGTGTTGGTGTGGGCGCAACTGCGATACACCCGCCGCGAAGCCCTCTCGGAGGTCGATGCGACCGTCGTTACCGACGAGACGCACTCGGACCTCGTCGCGCGCGTTCGACGGCTTGCGACCGGCGCTGACGTCGCCGTCCCGACCGTTGCCGTTTCCGAAACTGAGGTCGCAAACGCCTTCACCGTCGGAACGCCGCGACGCGCCACGGTCGTCGTTTCGACCGGCCTGCTCTCCGCCCTCGACGAGGACGAACTGGACGCGGTGCTCGCCCACGAACTCGCGCACGTCAAAAACCGCGATGCGATGGTGATGACCTTGGCGACCTTCCTCCCGGCGCTGGCGGGCAACTACTCCCTGCTCGCCGACCTCGGTCTGGGGAAATCAGCCAGACGAACCGCTTGGATGGTCGCCATCGCCCTCCTCTACGTTCCGAGTGCGGCCGTCATCGACGCGCCGATTTTCGGCGTTCGATACACCGTCACGTACGTCCTGCTCGTCGCGTTCGTCCTGCTGTTCGGCGGGGTCGCGCTGGGACTGCTGGCGATGCCCGTCATCTCGCTCGCGGGACGGCTTTCACACGACCGGGAGTTCGTCGCCGACCGTGCGGGCGCGACGCTCTCGGGCAGTCCGGCCTCGATGGCGTCCGCGCTCACGACGTTGGCCGACACACCCGCGGCACCCGACCGGGACGCACGCGCCGTCGATGGCGTGAAACAGCTCTGTTTCCTGTCCGGCGGGTTCGGGAAGGGCGAGGAGGACGAAGCGGGCGCGCTCGACTCGCTCCCGATTTCGGTGCAGACCCATCCCGCGATCGAGGACCGTCTCGCCGCGCTCCGTGACGTGGCGTCGGAACTCGAAGCCTGAGTGATACCCAAAAAATTCCGATCCACTGTTATCGCGTTTCGTTGAACGACTCGATTCGTCGGCGAACCGTCGAGAAGACGCCCGCCCACTTCAGTTCGACCACGCCCCATACCAGGAGCGTCAGGACACTGATGAGGATGGCGACGACTTCGGGGACGCCCATCCAGATCGGCGTGATGTACATCAGCGCGTTGAGGTACTTGCCGGGCATCTTGTCCTTGACGCCGATCCAGAACTCGTTGACGAACCCGTTCGACTTGGATTTGAGTCCCGCTTTTTGGGCGCTCGGGCCGCCGGCGCTTTCGTCACCCGTGCCGAGCCGCTCGGCTTCGTAGGGGAACGCGATTTGCACGTCCCAGACGATCTTGCCCTTCTCGTTCACCTCGAAGACGCGGTTCCCGTTCGAGTCGGT
Organism: Haladaptatus sp.; assembly: GCF_049589095.1. Classification (NCBI taxonomy): domain Archaea; kingdom Methanobacteriati; phylum Methanobacteriota; class Halobacteria; order Halobacteriales; family Haladaptataceae; genus Haladaptatus; species Haladaptatus sp. The sequence continues at coordinate 7,931 of NZ_JBAWAC010000198.1, forward strand.
GATGAGCGTGTGGCCGTTCGGCAGACGGTCGGCGTCGCGGGGCCACTGCATCTTCGAATCCTGCCACACCCACGTCTGGTTCCAACTCCCGTTCTCGCGCTGGTACTCTATCACGCGGTTGTTGTCGGAGTCGGCGACGACTTCCGCCGGGCCGCCGTTCGACTCGTTGATGTAGTCGGGGTTGTGTTGCTCGTAGAGAATGCTGTGGTCGTCGTCCTTGCCGAGCGTCTCGTTCTTGAGCATGCCCTTCCCCGGCTTGAGGAACACGACTTGGTCGTGATTCCGGACGCTCACGGCGATTCGTCCGTCCTTGAGCGCTTGCACGTTGTTGATGTGCGACCAGTCCTTCGGGTACTCACCGCCGGTCTTGTTCGGTTGGTAGACGTCGCTCACGTTCCACGTCCATCCGACCTGTCCGCTCGTCGTGTTCACGATGAACACGCGGTCGAGGAAGATGTCGCCGACGACGAAGTGGTTCTTGTCGAGCCGGTCGACGTCGTGATACCGGGTCGCTTCCTTCCCGGGCGTGATCTGCGACCAGATGGGGGTTACCTTCCCGGTCGTCAGGTTCACGCGGTCGATTCCGTTTCGCGTACATGCGGGGACCTCCCCGTGGACCTTCATGTACGTGTTCCACGTCTTCTGGGAGACGTTGCGCTTCGTGAGGTTCCAACTGGTCGGACACTCCGATTTGTTCAGGTGGTCCGCGTAGGAGTACTCGACCGTCGTTTTCGTTCCCTTCACCGGGTCGACGTCCCAGTATCTCGTGTGGGTGTCGTTGTAGTACAGGATCGACCCGTTCGGGTTGAACGCGACGAGTTCAGCCCGCGCACGAGGGCCACTTCCTTCCTTCCCGAGCCACGAATTGGAGTCCGTGGCGATGACAGTGATGTTGTCACGGGGGGAGACCATTGCGCCCGTTTCGGCTCTGATTTGGGACTGTGTTTTTCCGCTGAAATCCGCCGAACTTCCCGGGGTGGAGGCATACGCGTTTACGACGGCGATCCCGGAAAGTATCACGAGTCCGGCAAAGAAAAGTCGATACATCCGCTTTGATACCATTACCTCCCTCTATTGGGTCCGAAAATATACTCGTTTTGACCGATCTCGTCAATCAAGAATCATTTTAACGCGCGATTACTCCGGCATAAATAATTTCCCTGTCATGACCTATCGCTGTGGATCGTCAGGAAATCCGACCGTTCCTCCGTGGACAACTGGGGCCCCGTTCCGTTCCGCCCGTCGTTCCGCAACCGAAAGACGAAGAAGGGACACGACCGTAGTGGGCGATAATGAGCACTGCTGAAACACGACTCCGAACGTTCGGCATGGGGATTTTCCTCTCGTTCGGGGCGTACGGCGTCGGTCAAATCGTCGCCCTGATTGCGTTTTTGGCTCTCATGGCCTTCGGCATCAACGTCGAAAACAGCCCTGGAATCCTGCTGTTGGTCAGTTCCGTCATGCTCCAAGGAGTGACGTTCGGCGGTATCGCGCTCGTCTACCTGAACTATCGCGACCTCGGTCTCGACTTCATCCACATCCACGTCCCGTCGCTTCGGGATATCGGTGTCGCCATCGGTGGGTTCGTCCTCCTCTTCGGCGCGTTGAACGTCATCTCCAGCGTGATCCAGTCGCTCGGCCTCCACTCCGCGGAGAACTCCGTCGTCGATATCGCGAGCGGGAATCCGGCGGTGTTCTTGCTATTGATTCCGCTCTCGTTCCTCCTCATCGGTCCCGGCGAGGAACTCCTTTACCGTGGCCTCATCCAAGGGGTTCTCCGCGAATCGTTCTCCCCCGTGCCCGCGGTCATCCTCTCCAGCGTGCTCTTTGCGTCCATCCATTTCTTCTCGTTGCAGGGATCGGGCAAATTCGTCTACCTCGCGACCGTGTTCTTCCTGGCGCTCATCCTCGGGAGCGTGTACGAGTACACGAACAACCTCGCCGTCCCGATACTCATCCACGGCGCGTACGACGCGACACTGTTCGGACTCCAGTATCTCATGGCGACGGGCCAAATCCACCCGTAACCGTCCGCCACGGGATAACAACTCAGCGCGGATTTTTTAATAATTTCTACCTAACGAAACCCCGTTCTATAGCAGCTGGATTAATAAACTCGTGGTGGCTACGTTCTCTCATGCAAGACACGGGTTCGGACAGGTCGCCCGACTCCGGTTCGTGTGGCTGTTGTGAGGGAGAAACCTCCGGCGACGGCCGCGGAGATGGCAGTTCCGATGGTGATTCGGTGAGTGGGAACGGCGACGGGAGCGACGTCGTCCGGTTGTCCGTCCCGGATATGGACTGTGCATCCTGCGCGGGCAAGGTCGAAAACAGCGTCCGGAAAATCGACGGTATCGACGCCATCGACGCGGGCGTCACGACCGGGACCCTCTCCGTCGAGTACGACGGTGAGACGACGAGCGCGGACGAGATTTCGGGTCGCGTCGAGAAGGCGGGGTACGCCGTCGAAGACGATGGCTCCCAGGTGACGGTTTCAGTCCCGGACATGGACTGTGCGTCCTGTGCGGGCAAGGTCGAGAACGCCCTCGATTCGGTACCCGGCGTCCGCTCCTACGACACGCGGCCGACCACCGGAAAAGCCGTCGTCACGACCGATCCGTCGGCCTCCGTCAGCGACGTGACGGCGGCCATCGAGAACGCGGGATACGAGGTCACGGGAACCAGCGAAGACGAGCGCGGCGAGTCACCCCGCTCGTCCGAAAGCGTCTGGCGGAGTTCACGCGCCATCAAAACGTGGATCAGCGGCGTCTTCGTCGCGCTCGGACTCCTCTTCGAGTTCGCACTCACGGGACAGAACGCGACGGTCGTCGCTGGTGCCACTGCGGTCGGAAATGCCGACATCACGGTTGCCGATGTTTCGTTCCTGCTGGCCGTCCTCGTCGGTGGACAGGCCATCGTCACCAACGGTTACTACTCGCTTCGCAACCGAAACCTCGACATCGACCTGCTGATGAGCGTCGCCATCCTCGGCGCGCTCGTGGTCAGCGTCGGATTCGGGAAATCGCTCTACTTGGAAGCCGCCACGCTCGCGTTCCTGTTCAGCGTCGCGGAACTGCTCGAACGCTACTCGATGGACAAGGCGAGAAACTCGCTCCAAGAACTGATGGACCTCTCGCCCGACGAGGCGACGGTCAAACGAGATGGGGTGGAAGAAACCGTCCCCGTGGACGAAGTTCGCGTCGGCGACATCGTCGTCGTGCGTCCCGGTGAGAAAATACCGATGGACGGAACGGTGACGATCGGAGAGAGCGCGGTCAATCAGGCCCCGATCACGGGCGAGAGCGTGCCCGTGGACAAATCCGAGGGCGACGAGGTGTTCGCCGGGACCATCAACGAGGGTGGCTACCTCGAAATCGAAGTCACCTCGGAAGCGGACGACAACACGCTCTCGCGCATCGTGGCGATGGTCGAGGACGCACAGGCCAACAAGACCGAGCGCGAGCAGTTCGTGGAGCGCTTCGCGGACTATTACACGCCCGTCGTGCTCGGATTCGCCGTCCTCGTCACGGTTGTCCCGCCGTTGTTCTTCTCCGTGCCGTGGGTGACGTGGTTCGTCTACGGGTTGACGCTCGTCGTCCTCTCGTGTCCGTGCGCGTTCGTCATCAGCACGCCCGTCACCGTCGTCTCGGGTATCACCAGTGCGGCGAAAAACGGCGTCCTCGTCAAGGGTGGCAATCACCTCGAAGCGATGGGTGAGGTCGAGGCCGTCGCCTTCGACAAGACGGGCACGCTGACGAAAGGTGAGTTGACCGTCACCGACGTGATTCCGCTCAACGGCAACACCGAGGACGACGTCCTCCGCTGTGCCCGCGGCCTCGAAGCGCGCAGCGAACACCCCATCGGCGACGCCATCGTCGCCGAGGCGAACGGCTCGAACGTGGCCGAACACGAGATCGAGGATTTCGAGAGCCTCACCGGCAAGGGCGTCCGGGCGGACCTCAGTGGGACGACCCACTACGCCGGAAAGCCCGCCCTGTTCGAGAATCTCGGCTTCGACCTGAACCACGTCCACGAAACCGACGGCGGCGTCGCCGCAGCGGAAACCCGCGACCTCTGTGCGCGAAACGACTGTCTCGACCTGATCGACGAGGCGGTTCCGTCGCTCCAGCGCGAGGGGAAGACCGTCGTCTTGGTGGGTACCGAGGACGAACTCGAAGGCATCGTCGCCGTCGCTGACGAAGTTCGTCCCGAAGCGACGGCGGCGGTTCAACGCCTGCGTGACCTCGGTATCGACAACCTCGTCATGCTCACCGGCGACAACGAACGCACGGCGAAGGCCATCGCCGAACAGGTCGGCGTGGACGAGTTCCGCGCCGGACTCCTGCCCGAGGACAAGGTCGAAGCCATCGAGGAACTCGATGACGAGTATGGCTCGGTCCACGAGCAACGGTCGTGGGCTCGCCGGACAAGGTCCGGCGGTGTTGCGATGGTCGGCGACGGCATCAACGACGCCCCTGCACTCGCCACCGCGACGGTCGGCGTGGCCATGGGTGCCGCCGGCACCGACACCGCGCTGGAAACTGCCGACATCGCGCTGATGGGCGACGACCTCTCGAAACTGCCGTATCTGTACGACCTCGCACACCAGGCGAACGGCGTCATCCGCCAGAACGTCTGGACGAGTTTCGCCGCGAAAGCCGCGCTCGCGATCGCGGTTCCGTTTGGTCTCGTCCCGATCTGGGCCGCCGTCCTCGTCGGTGATGCGGGGATGACGACGGCCATCACCGGCAACGCCATGCGACTCGCTCGAATCGCGCCGAGCGACCGTCTCGGCGAGTAATCGTTTTTCGCTGTTACTTTTTTCATCGATTCGATGGCTGTACCATAGCCGCTTTCTTCGACCCGCCCCTATCGAAAACCAGCGGGTCGGACGTGCCCGTCCGACGTTCTCCCGTCAACAGAGGAAACTATGGATACTTCCACACAAAACGCCGACACGGCAACCGCCGGGTCGAACAGTTCGAGACGACAACTCGCGATTGCAGGCACAGCCCTCATCCTCCTCACCGGGGTGATTCACCTCGCCTTGGCACCCGAACACCTGGAGGAAACCACCTATCTCGGCGTGCTCTTCGTCGCCAACTTCGCCGCGGCAGCAGTCGCCGCGTACGGCATCTACCAGGACCGGGACTGGGGCTGGTGGCTCGGTGCCATCGTCGCCGCCGTCGCCATCGTCGCCTACATCGCGAACGGTACCGTCGGCCTGCCGATGACCGAGTCCGAAGGACTCCTCGAACCGGCCGGTATCGTCACCAAAGTAATCGAGTTCCTGTTCCTCGGCGTCGCTGCCATGTGGATGGGGAAGAACTGACGACGAACCGAGAACCGCCGATCAACCGAGAACCGCCGATCAACCGAGAACCCCCGACTTTCGAGCCGTTTTTGAACCGAAAACGCGACCCGCCGTTCATTGGTCGTTCCAGTCGATGTGCCGATTTTATCCCACTCGTTACTCCACTGTCGAGTCCTCGTATCGGCGCGTTATCTCGACTTCCTCGTCTTCCGCCGGAAACGTCACCTCGTAGATGTCGGGCATCGTAAGTTCCGCCCGCCAGAACTCGACGTCGAAGCGCTCGTCGTACTCGTGCAGGATCAGCGTGAGGAGATTACCGTGCGTGCCGACGACGATGGACTCGCCGGAATGACGTTCGCGGAGACGCTCGACTGCCGCGACTCCCCGCCGTTTCGCATCGTGATTCGACTCGCCGTTCGGCCACGCGAACGACCAGTCCGACCAGACCCGCTCGATTGCGCTTTCGAACGTCTCCCCGATGGATTCCACAGGGCCGTCGGTCAACTGCCGCTCGCGGAACCCGTCGTCCGCTTCCAGTTCGACGCCGTTCCGATCGGCGATCGGACGGACCGTCTGTCGGGCGCGGGCGAACGGACTCGAAACGACCGCATCTACGGACTCGTTCGAAAGGATGTCGGCGACACGCTCCACTTGCTCGTGACCACGTTCCGAGAGCGGCCGTTCCGCCTCCCGGTTCGGAACCCACGGCGAGTGGGCGTGGCGGACGAAGTGGATGGTCGTCATACGACATCTCCTCCTGTCCATCGAGTAATCTTTCCGATTTCGGACACGCCGTGCGATTTTTCGTGGACCTCGCAGCTAATTTTATGGTCGTCCTCGTTCACCGTTCCTATCACATGCGCGATTTTCACACCCACTCGAACTACTCCGACGGGAAGTTCCTCACTCGCATGGTGCGGGCCGCCGAGGCGGCCGGTCTCGACGGTATCGGCTTCGCCGACCACTGTACCGTCTCGTCGCGCGAGTACCCGCGCGACATCCGTGCGATACGGGGCTTCAACTTGGACGCCACCTACGAACGTCGGAGACGGGCCATCGAGGGGTTGCGCGAGACCAGCGACGTGGCGATATACGACGCCGTCGAGATGGATTACGATCCGCGCGACGAGGACGAAATCCGCGATTTCTTCGACCGGGCGAACTTCGAGTACACCATCGGCAGCGTCCACGACATAGAGGGGATGAACGTGCAGGTGTCCTCGAACTTCGACGGGATGTCGGACGAAGGGCTCGACGCGTTCGTGGACCACTACTTCGAAAACCTCGCATCGCTCGTTCGCTCCGAACTGTTCGACATCGCCGCCCACCCCGATCTGATAGAGCGAACGCCGGAACTCCGCGGCCGCGCCACCGAATCCCACTACCGAACGCTCGCGGAGGCGTTTTCGAACTCCCGGACTGTCCCGGAGATCAACGCCGGTCGGGCGCTGACCGACGCGGGAATCGTCCACCCGTCGGAAGGGTTCTTTGCCGTTCTCCGCGAGTACGATATTCCGTTCACCGTCGGCTCCGATTCACACAGGCCGGACGAACTTCCGAACCGACACGAGTTTCTGGACGATCACTTCTCGTCGTTGGACCTCGAACCGATCGCGCCGCCGAGTCTCGACCGCTGATCTCCCTCCGCTCGCCGATTCTCGCCCGCCGATTCTCACTCTCCGTTCTCCCG
>NZ_JBAWAC010000199.1:0-6580 GCF_049589095.1 Haladaptatus sp.
CTTCCACAGTTCGGCGTGGTTGAGTTCCGGCGTCTTCACCTCGTCGTAGCCCAACTCGTCGTTCTTCTCGCGGACGTATTCCTCCAGTTCGCGGCGAATCGCCATCCCGTTCGGGTGGAAGTTGACACACCCCGGCGAGTGGTTGGGCACCGAGAAGAGGTCCATCTCGCGCCCGATCTTCCGATGGTCGCGCTTTTCGGCTTCCTCCCGACGTTCGAGGAACGCTTCGAGATCGGCCTCGCGCTCGAAGGTCGTGCCATAAATCCGCGTGAGCATCGCCTCGTCCTCGTCGCCGCGCCAGTAGGCACCCGCGATTTCGAGCAACGAGAGCGCGCCGACCGCTCCCGTCGATTCGACGTGCGGCCCGGCACAGAGGTCCTCGAACTCTCCCTGTCGATAGAACGTGACCATCTCTCCGTCCGCGACGATGTCTTCGAGCAGTTCGAGTTTGTACGTTTGGTCGGCGAGTCGCTCCCGCGCCTCCTCGGGTGCCACCTCCTCGCGCTCGATGTCGTTCTCCGCCGCGACGATGTCCCTCATCTCGCTCTCGATGGCCGCGAGGTCGGATTGCTCGATGTCGAGGCCGTCGAAGTCGTAGTAAAACCCGTCGTCCGTCGGCGGGCCGATGGCGAGCTTTGCGTCCGGAAACAGCCGGAGGACCGCCTGTGCGAGGACGTGTGCAGCGGAGTGTCGCAGTACCCGAACGTAGTCGTCACTTCCCGGCGTGACGATTCGAAGGTCGGCGTTCGACTCGATTCGATACTCGGGGGCGACGAGGTTGCCGTCGACGATTCCGGCGACGCAGTCCTCGCCGAGTCCCGGCCCGATGTCGTCGGCGACGTCCCCGACCGATGGTGCGTTCTCGAATTCGCGTTTCGATCCGTCCGGAAGCGATACGATTACCGATTTCTGTGATTGTTGGTTCATAGTTGTGACTCGTGATTCCGAAAGAGCGCTGGCCCGCTTCGACCGACCGGACCCGCGTTCGGAGACGCGCGGCTCTCAGCTTTGAAGACGGGCGGGAAAACGACGATGGTGGTGACTAGATTAGCGGGTGCAAACCCGGCGTGTAAAGCAGTCACCTAGCATCGTGTTGCTCGACTGATCGTAGTCGCGCCACGGTATTTAATCCTTGTGCGGGCCGCAACCACTCGCGCTTTCGACGGCGAACCCGAACGCTTTCCCCGATTTGTGTCCATCACTCGCGTATGACCAGTATCGACGAAAAACGGGTGTACAGCGACCAGGAGGGGACGACGACGGTGTACGTCGGGACCGAACTGGGCGTCGCCCGCGTAGAGGTCTCCGGTGACATCATCGGAGAGTTTTCGTTGGCACACCGCTGTGTCTCCCGGGATACGGCGGCGACCGATGGCGCTCTCGCGGTAGCGACGGACGAAGACGTGCTCGATACGGAGTTCTCACCGCTCGATTTCGGACCCGCCGTCGCGGTCGGATTCGACGGTGACGACCTCCTCGCGGCGGGCGACGACGGCCGACTCGCACGGTACAACGGCGAATGGAACGATCTGGCGACCGTGGACGATGTGCGAGCCATCGACGGCAATCTGGTCGCCACCGCCGACGGCGTCTATCGGGTTTCGTCCGACGGCGTTCAACACGTCGGCCTGACGGACGTGCGGGACGTCTCGGCAGCGGGCGGACCACTCGCCGCGACCGCCGACGGGTTGTACCGACTCGGCAACGGCTGGATGGACGTGTTGGACGGTTCGTTTCGGGTCGTGAGTGCGACGGCGGAGGATGCCTACGCCGCCACCGCCGAAAACGTCGTTTCACGCGACGGCGACGATTGGCAGGAGGTTTCCCTCCCGGTTTCGGAACCCGTAGCGGCTATCGGGTTCGATGACGGCGTGTACGCCGCAACCGAAGCCGGAACGTTTCTGGTACGTTCCGGTGATGGATGGCGAAATCGCCATCTCGGATTGACCGGCGTCACGTCCCTCTCGGTTCGGTAGTCCCGATTCGACTGTCTCGACTCGACTCGTTCGGCTACTCCTCATCCAGCGCGTACAACCCTCGGTGGACGCGCCGGACGAGACCGAGTCGGGTGATATCCCGAAGTCGGTTTTTCACGCACTCTTGAGTGACGTCGAGTTCCTGTGCGAGGTATGCGGGTGTCGCACGGCCCCTCGAAAGCAGATTCAAAATCCCACGCTCAGTCGGCCTGAACTGATCGTCTTCGAACGGAACGTCCACGAAAACCGTTTCGGTGGTTCGGTATTTCCCGTCGTCTGCCGGTTCTTCGAGTGTTAACTCGTACAGGCCACGATACGGTTTTTGCACGATATCGACCTCGCGGAATCCATCGAGAAGCGACCGGGCCGTCCCCGATTCGATCGCTAGTTCGCTGGCGACGTAGGCGGGTGTACAACGGCCCTCCCCGAGGAGGTTCAACACCCCTTTCTCCGCCGGTGTCAACTCGTCCTCGTCGAGTGGAAGCGGCGTTCCGATGTTCAACCGAGTAACCGAAACCATCGAACGATACTACTACATTCACGCATAAATAATATATTATATTAGCATATCAAATATTTCTCCATAGGCATTTGTTTTCATGTGTTGGTGTCCGTTTCTCACTATCTCTCCACCTCGCTCTTGATTCGAGTCACTGCCATGTCTCCTCGGCGACGAGTGAAAATCGGTTTAACCTGGCATATCCAGTGTGCTCGTATGATACTCAGTGGGTCTGCCTCGCAATCTTTGGCGGCCACACTCGCCGATGAGCTGAACGAACCGCTCGGATTCGTGGAGTACCAGTCGTTCCCGGACGGGGAACTGCTCGCAAGCGCACCGGACTTCGAAGCCCACCGTGCCATCGTCGTCGCTTCCACCGTCTCCAGCGACGCACATCTCGAACTCCTGCAACTACAGGACGCCGCCCGTGAATGGGGTGCCGAGGAAGTCGTCACAGTCCTTCCGTACATGGGCTACAGTCGACAGGACAAGGCGTTCGACCACGGGCAACCGATCTCCGCCCGAGCAGTCGCCCGTGCCATCAGCAGCGGAACCGACCGCGTGTTTACCGTCAATCCTCACGAGGAATCCGTCTGTGACTTCTTCGACGTTCCCGCCAAATCCATCGACGCCGCGGGTCGCCTCGCGGACCCGCTACCCGACGATTTGATCGATCCAGTGTTCCTCTCCCCCGACGAAGGCGCACTCGACATCGCCGAAACGGTCCGAAACGTGTACGGCGATGGCGTCACTGATTACTTCGAGAAAAAACGCCTCTCCGGCACCGAGGTCGAAATGACGCCCAGCGACACCGACGTGACCGGCCGTGACGTGGTCATCACGGACGACATCATCGCCACGGGTTCGACCATGAGCGAGGCCGTCTCGCTCCTCCACGGGCGTGACGTCGGCCGGGTCTTCGTCACCTGCGTTCACCCCATGCTCGCCGGGAACGCCCGCCTCAAACTCGCAAACGCGGGCGTCGAGGCCGTCTACGGTACGGACACCATCGAACGAGCCGTGAGTCAGGTGTCGGTCGCCCCCAACGTTGCGAACAGATTGTAACAACCCCCATCCTGGTTGCGCTGGACGCTTTGGAAGAGCGAAGGCGATTACAGCAGTTCTCTCACTTTCTCCGTGGTGAGTTCGTCGCTCCAGTAGAGGTCGCCCTTGATTTCGACCGGTGCCGTTTGTTCATTGAAAAACGCCTCCAACTCGTCCCCGGAGAGATAGATGCTCATGATTTTCCCAGGTACGAGGTAATATCGGGATGCATCTTCGGCGGCTGTTTCTACAATCGATCCTTGCGGTCACTGGTAAAATCTGGACCAAAAGCGCGTCGTGCTCCCGGATGGTCGCACTTGCGCCCGCTCGCTCAGTTCACGACTCCGTTCCGTCGCCGTTCACACCGCTCGCGATCGATTTCCTACACTTCCGCTTCAGCCAGTGGCGCGATGGCGATTTCCATCTCGACGCCTTCGACGTCCCACGTCTTGCGGTGGCCGTCCTCGACCGTGCCGATGCTTTCCGCGCGAACCTCGTCCTTCACGAGGTCCATGTGGCGCTCGACCAACTCGGCCACGCGGTCGTCGCGCACGTCGAGTTCGAGGTTGATCGCTTCCTCGATGTCCAGATCGAGTTCCTTTCGCATCTCCTGCACGCGGCGGATGACTTCACGGGCGTATCCCTCGCTCTCGATGTCCTCCGTGAGCGCGGTATCGACGTAGACGACGCCGAGTTCCGTGCCCTCGACGTCGAACGACGCGCCGGACACGTCGTCGGGCGTCTTCGTGACGAACTCGACCATCTCGTCGTCGAGTTCCACGTCCTCGCCCAGCGCGTCCTCCACGGCGGTTTCGAGCGCGGAGAGGTCCGGTTCGGTGACGCGCGCCTCATTGAGCGCGTTCATGACCTGCCCGGCGTCGCCGCCGAAGGCGGGACCGAGCACGCTCATGTCGGCCTGTGCGCTGTAGGCGAGTTCGCCCCACCCCTCGTCGGGCGAGACCAACTCGACTTCGCGGGCGTTCAGGCGGTCGGCAAGCAGGTCGCCGTGATGTTCGACGGCGTGGACGACCGACTCGTCCCGCGCGTCCACGACGATTCGTGAGACGGGCCAGCGGAGTTTCCGCTCGGCCTGCTGGCGGGCGTTCGCGCCCGCTTCCTCGACGGCGCGGAGGACGGCCACGTCCTCCTCCAATTGCTCGTCCTGCCAGAACTCGTCCACCTCGGGCCAGTCGAGCATGTGGACGCTCTCCTCGCCCTCGTCGTCGGTGAGGTTCTGATAGATGTCCTCGCTGATGAACGGGGCGAACGGGGCGAGCAGGGCGACCAGTTCCTTCAGGACGTGGTAGAACGTCGCGTAGGCGGCCTGCTTGCTCGCGCTGTCGGCCTCGTCCCACATGCGCTCGCGGACGACCTGGATGTAGAACCGCGAGACGTCCTCGACCACGAAGTCCAGCAGCGTGCGGAGCGCTTGGTCCTGTCGGAAGTCGTCCCAGTCCTCGGTCATCTCCGCCGTGACGGTCTGTAACCGGGACAGAAGCCACTCGTCCACGAGCTCTGTTTCTGCGTCCTGCACGTCGACCTCGCTCGGGTCGAAGTCGTCCAGTCGCATGTACGGCAGCGGGAACCGGAACACGTTCCAGAGGATGTTCAGGCTCCGTTGCATGTTCTGCATCTCGTCCCACGAGAAGCGCATGTCCTCGCCCTGCGGGTTCTGCGAGAGCAGGAACAGGCGCATCGGGTCCGCGCCGTGGCGCTCGATGGCCTCCTCGGGGGAAACGATGTTCCCGATGGATTTGGACATCTTGCGACCGTCCTCGGCGAGCGCCCAGCCGTGCATCAGCACCTCGTCGTACGGCACTTCGTCTAGTGCGGCGGTGCCCATGCCGAGTTGCGACCAGAACCAGCCACGCGTCTGGTCGTGTGCTTCCATGATGAGGTCGGCGGGCCACAGTTCCTCGAAGTCGTCCGGGTTACTCGGGTAGTCGAGCGTGCCCCACGACGCCACGGAGGAGTCGAGCCACACGTCGAACACGTCCGGAACGCGGGTGTACGTCGTCCCGTCCTTCGTGATGGTCAGGTCGTCGACTGTCGGGCGGTGGAGGTCCACATCCTCGGGGTCCACGTCTTGGTCGACAGCCTCGGCGAGTTCCTCGCGGCTTCCGACGACGACCACGTCGTCCATGTTACCCGACCAGTTCTCCGGTGTCCAGATCGGTATCGGCACGCCCCAGTAGCGCTGGCGCGAGACGTTCCAGTCCGGCGAGTTCTCCACGAAGTTGCGGAAGCGCTCGTCGCGGGCTTCCTGCGGATGCCACTCGCTGTCGTCGATATTGTCGAGCAGTTCCTCCTTGATGTCCGTCACCGTGATGAACCACTGGTCGGTGACGATCTGCAGGATGCCCGTGTCACACCGCCAGCAGTGACCGTAGCTGTGGTGGACCGTGCCGGACGCGAGCAGGTGGCCGCTGGCTTCGAGGTCGGCCATGATTGCCTCGTCGGCGTCCTTGACGAACTGTCCCTCGTACTTGCCCGCTTCCGGGCCGTACGTGCCGTCGCCGCCGACGGGACAGAAGATGTCGAGGCCGAGTTCTTGGCCCCGGTTGAAGTCCTCCTCACCGTGACCGGGCGCGGAGTGGACGAGTCCGGTACCGTCCCCGTCCACTTCGACGTAATCGGCTTCGTACACTCGAAGCGTCCCTTCGCCGCTCGGGTGGTTCGGCACCTCGTCATCGAGCGGGTGGTCGTACTCCCAGCCGACCAGTTCGTCGCCGGTCAGTTCGTCAACGATCTCGTAGTCGTCGTAGCGACCTTCCTTCAGGACTTCCTCGACCTTCGGTGCGCCGACGTACAGCGTCTCTGTCTCGCCGTCCTTCGTCGCTCGAACTTCGGCGTACTCCCCGTCGGCATCGACGGCGACGAAGGTGTTCGCCGGGACGGTCCACGGCGTCGTCGTCCACGCGACGAGGCTTCCATCACGGTCTGCCAAGGGGAATTTGACGTAAATCGACGGGTCGTCCACGTCCTCGTATTCGACTTCGTTGTTGGCGATGGCCGTCTCACAGCGCGGACATTGACTGATGGAGCGCATGCCCTGGTCCAC
>NZ_JBAWAC010000200.1:0-4562 GCF_049589095.1 Haladaptatus sp.
TCGGAGAACGCGCCGCCGAAACCCTCCAAGACGGGCAGGTCGTCTTCTTCGATTCGGGAACGACGACCATCGAAGTCGCCAAACACGTCCCCGACGACGTGACCATCACCGCCGCGACCAACTCGCCACTCGTGTCGATGCAACTCGCCGAGGCGGGTATCGAGGTGAAGGTCACCGGCGGGACGCTTCGGCGCTCCACGTGGTCGCTCGTCGGACCGACCGGCGAGAGCTTTCTCGACCGGACCAACTTCGACGTGCTGTTTCTGGGAACGAACGGAATTCACCCGGATGCCGGGTTGACGACGCCGAACGAGGACGAAGCGCGCATTAAATCCCGAATGTGTGAGAAGGCGAGTCGCGTCGTGCTCGTCGCGGACAGCAGCAAGTTCGGTCGCCGAAGCTTCTTCCGCTTCGCCTCGTTCGAAGACGTGGATACGCTCGTCACCGACACCCCCGTTCCGGCGGAGTACCGCGAACCGTTCGAGACGATGGGCATCGAAATCATCGAGGAGGTGGGGGAATGATCCTGACCGTCACGCTCAATCCGGCCGTCGATTACACCGTTTCCGTCGATTCGGACGTCGAACCGGGTGGCGTCATGCGGTCGAGCATGACCCAGTACGACCCCGGTGGCAAGGGCATCAACGTCTCGAAATACCTCTCCAGGTTGGAGGTCGACACGCTCGCAACGGGCTTCGTCGGCGGCTTCCTCGGTCGCTACATCGAGGAGCAACTCACCCGTGGAAAGGTGCCGAACGACTTCGTGGAGATGGACGTGTGTACTCGACTCAACACCACGATTCTGGGTGAAGACGGCGAGTACAAACTCAATCAGTCCGGCCAGGGAGTCAAGGACGAAACCGTCCGCGAACTCATCGCCAAGGTGCGCGAGTACGAACCCGAAATCGTCGTCATCGCCGGGAGCCTCCCGCCGAACCTCGGTCCGGCGACCATCGACCGTATCGCAGGGGCCGGGCCGTGGGAGACCGTCGTGGACGTGCAGGGCGACCTCCTGACCGGCGTTGCGGGCGACTACGCGCTCTGCAAGCCCAACCGGAGCGAACTGGCGAGCGCGACCGGTATGCCGGTCCACAGTATCGAGGAGTGCGCCGAAGCCTCCCACGCGCTTCGGGAGGAGGGATTCGACCGCGTCATCACCTCGCTCGGGGACGACGGTGCGCTTCTCACCTCCGACGAGGGTGTCTTCCACGCGAAGCCACTCGACGTGGACGTGGTCGATTCGGTCGGTGCCGGGGACGGTCTGCTCGCTGGCGTCCTCTCGACGCTCGCTCGCGGCCAATCCGACCGTATCGCGCTCCGCGTCGGAATCACCGTCGCGTCCCGCGTCGTGACGGTCCCCGGAACCACCGTCCCCGACATGGACGAGGTTCGGACGGAAGCCACCGAGATACCGCTGCTCGTCGATTGAACGGCGGAAGGCGGCGTATTTTCAGCTTCGTTGTCGTTTCGTTGTTTTTCTCGATGCCGAAAGTAGAACCCCCTGACAACCCTACGCTTACCCAGTCGAACGTACCACCAAAGAGGAACGTTGGACTGGGAAAAGACAGATCTGTTGGTCTAAAATAACTTTAACACCCTCCTGTGAGTGGCGGGAAACGATGTCAGGAATCAGAAACTCACCGGATATTCCCCAATCGGTCCCGAAACTAGAAGCCGAACTCATCCGTGACGCCTACGAGACGGCCCAGAGTGGCCGCTCCACGGGTGACGCTCCCGGCACCGGGACATCTCTCGATCTCTCCGATACCGAGCGACAGGCATTCTATCGGCGTATTCTCGATGCGGGTGTCTCCAAGGAAACGCTTGGCGAACTCGGCTTCGACTCGGACGAATAGCGATACGACCCCTTTCGATCTTCTCACTTTTCGGAGGCCCCACCGACAGCGACGAGAAAAGGAGTGTTCGGGGTTACTCCATGCTCCACCGAATCTGCTTTTTCGACCCGGAATCAGTGTACGACAGCGTGACCGTCACGCCGAGGGAAGCGAGGGCGTCCTTCGGTACGTCGAAGGCGACGGTCTTCGACGACGAACCGTTGCCGTTCACGTCGGACGAGACGTACTCCTTCCACGCGCTCTTCGCCGAGTCGGTCATGCCGTACTCGTTCCCGTTGGCGTGAAGCGAGAGCGATGCATCGTCGGGGAGCGATTGGGACGACCCACCGGTGTTTTTCGTCTCGAAGGAGACGAGGAGGTAGGTCGAATCGTCGTCAGCCTCGTCGGTCGTTCCGTTATGCGAGTAGGAGTCGGACGTATTGGCTTCCGTCACGGCGACGCTGAGGTCGTCGGCGACGGTCGCGTGTTCGCCGAACGAGACGGTCTTCGATTCCGCCGTCGTGGTTCCCGAGGAATCGGTCGTCGTCTCGCCGTCGGTCGTCGTCTCGGAGTCCGTGGTGGTTTCGCTCGACGTTTCGTCCGCGCCGCTCGTCGTACTCGTCGAACCTGTACCACTCGTGGTCCCCCCTGTTCCGGTCGTCGTTTCGCCCGACGACGTTTCGGTGGAGAGTCCGGAGTCGTCCCCGTTGGAGTTGCACCCCGCGAGGAAGAGCGTGCTCGTGGTTCCGACACCGGCGATGAACGTGCGTCGTTTCATTGCGTCTCGCCGGTTACAACCCGGGGTATATCTCACTATTGGCCAAATATATACCAATCAACGTCGTTAGTAATGAAAAATTTGAAAAAATCGGCAATGCTGTCGTTCTCGCGGTCCGATTAGACCGTCGAGAGGACCACGGTGTCGGTGTCCGTCGCGCCCTCGTCGTCGGTGACCTGGAGGGTAACTTGGTAGCGGCCACAGTGCGAGAGGGTCATCTCGATCGATTCGCCGCTCTTCTCGAACGTCCCGTCGCCGTCGATGTCCCACATGTACTCGCTGATGTCGCCGTCGTCGTCCGTGGAGGCGGTCGCGTCGAGCGTGACCGTGGCACCCCGACCGAGTCCGGTGGTGTCCGTCGGCGTGGTTTCGATCCGTGCGACCGGTGGTTTGTTCTGTTCGTCGCCGTTGTTCCCGTCTCCACCGTCACCACCGTCGTTGCCGTCGCCGCCATCGTTACCGCCGGTGAGTATGTCGTCCTCGACGAGCTGCTGGACGACTTTGGTGTGCCATTGAACGCGTTTGTCGAGGGGTGTGTCCTCCGAAGTCGCTTCGACGAGATATGCGATAGCATCGGTGTCGCGTGCTGCCTTGTGCGTGAACAGACCCGTCGGTTCGTTGGAGGACGAGGAGAACACGTCGACGGTGAAGTCGTAACCGTCACGCGAGACGTAGTTCTCGTTCACGTAATCGGCCGCCGCGGTGGCATCGTTCTCCGTTTTCTTGTCCCGCGAGCGGAAAATCACTTGGCCGACGCCGCCGACCATATCGCCGTCGTAGATTTCCTGCGATTCGTGGAGGTCGATGACGGTATCGGGCTCGTACTTCTCGACGACGTCCCAGATGGCGCGAGCGAGTTTCGTCTCCGGTTCGCTCCCGGTCGGGAACTGGCGGTTCAGATCGACGCCGCCGTCCGCGACACGCGAATCCTGCCTGTCGGCCGCAGCGTTCGCCCTCGGAATCACCACGAGCCTGCCACTGCTGATGTCCCAATCGGCAATCTTTCCGGCGGCCGTGTAGCCACCTTCCTCGTTGCCGTGCATTCCACCAGTGACCATCACCGTCGGCCCGGACTGGTTGGCGGTCGTTACGTACACTTTCGTCGCTTGGTCGGTCCCGCTCCGAATGG
Organism: Haladaptatus sp.; assembly: GCF_049589095.1. NCBI lineage: Archaea > Methanobacteriati > Methanobacteriota > Halobacteria > Halobacteriales > Haladaptataceae > Haladaptatus > Haladaptatus sp. The sequence goes on from NZ_JBAWAC010000200.1 coordinate 3,743, forward strand.
TGAACGAGTCACGCGAAACGTCCGCTTCGCTCTTTCCGCTCGTCCCGGCAACACCGAGTCCGAGGAGTCCCGCGCAGCCTGCCGCTGTCAGAAACGTGCGTCGTGTTGAGGTCATACTACCCAATCGTGGGTCGTAGTGGGGGGTTATCGTTGTTTGGATTTTGTTCAAAAATAGATGGTAGATATTCATAATTATGAAATTATATACGGAAAATTACTATTCATTCCCTTAGATTTGAGAAATGACCATAGGATCATAAACAGAACATATCGAGAAAATCGAGTGGTTTGCCGGAACCGAAACGGGACGACCGACGGTTCGGATTGCTTCGACCCGAACGGTTATCCTCCGTACACACCCGATACCAGCATGCACGTTTCGTTCGAGGACCTCGAAGCGTTGGTGGACGCACCCGGTGCACCGGGGAACGAATACGCCGTCGCCGACCGTTTTGCCGAATTGATAGAACCGCACGTTGACACCGTTTCGTTCGACGCGATGGGGAACGTCGTCGCCACGAGCGAGGGAAGCGACTTCGAGATACTGCTCGCGGCCCACACCGACGAACTCGGGTTCCTGATCGACACGGTGGACGACGATGGCTTTCTCACCTTCCACATGCTGGGCGGTCACTACAAGGGCAACCTGTCGGGCCAACGCGTCCGCGTCGGCCCGGACGGCGTCCTCGGCGTCATCGGTCCGCGCTGTCGCCACTACATGAGCGACGAGGAAAAAGACTCCCTCCCGAACAACCTCCGAATCGACGTCGGTGCCATCTCCCCCGAAGAAGTCGCCGACCTGAACGTCGAACCCGGGGAT
>NZ_JBAWAC010000201.1:0-2811 GCF_049589095.1 Haladaptatus sp.
CCGACCGCCGCGACCTTTGCGAGCCGATTCATGTCCGATCGTTGGGCGTTTTGTTTTAAACATCTATGGATTGGTGGCGGGTGGTTCGTCCGTCGAAATCAGCGTGTGATTCTGCTCAGATACCACGTCAGCAGAACGCCGAGGATGAGACCGCCGACGATCGCACTGACGAGAACGACCGGCGTCGCCCCGCCGTGAAAGGCGATGAGACCGCCGGACGCGCCGACCAGCAGGACGATGGCGACCTTCAGTCGTAACATCGCGGACGAGCGTTCCTCCTTCGAAGTCGGTCCGACCATTATCGCACCCGATCCGTCGATACTGGTGGTACGTCGTCACCCGAGTGTGCTGCCCGCATGAAAGGAACGGAGCGAGCGAGATGCTTAAATCCCGGCGAGATGGTGCGGATTGGACTACTGTCGATACCGTTCGACGGTCTCGAACAGTTCCTCGAACGCTGGGTGGCTATCGTAGCGAATCGTTCCCGTCCGTTCGTCGTAGTCGATGAGGTGAAGGTCCCATAGCTTCGGCAGGGTTATGTGCCGGAGGTTGGTTTCGAGCGAGCGCTTTCGTAGTTCGTCGGTGGCGGTCAGCTCCTCGACCGTGAGGACGCCGTCCGGCGCGTTCATCGCCATTCGAAGCACGTACCGACAGTTCCTGTCAGCGAGAACTTCGAGCCAATCATCGACCACGCCGGAAGGTGCTTGAATCCCGTCGGTAGCGATAGCTCCCTCGGGAATGGCAGGAAGTTCAGCACTGTCTGTGTCGGCGGCGAGGGGGGTCCTCGAATCGTTCGAATCGGCCGAACCGCTCGGGTTCGTCGAACCGGTCCCAGTACCCGAGGTGTTCGAATCGGCGTTCGACTCGTTCGATGCCCCTCCTTTCGACCCGGTCCGAAGCGGTGCGACCATCCCGGCGACGCCGATAACGAGTCCCAACAGCGCGCCGCTCGTTACCATCGTTTGGACGAGGAAATAGGGGTTCGAGATGTGCCATCCCGAGACTTTCGCGGTGACGATGACGCCCGCCGCGAACCCGCCGAGTGCGAGCATTCCCTTGAAGCAGGAAACGTCCACTTTTTGGAGCGTTTTCGCGTCGATGTCGCTTCGCGTGAGTCGATAGCCCACGTAGATCAGCATCGCTGAGAGCGTCATCTCGATGATGAACTCCGGAAACCACACCGATCCGGAACGAACGAGCGGGTCGATGACGACGACGATGGACAACAGAATGCCGATGAGTGCGATCACTCGACCACCGTTTCTTCCATCGGCCACTGCGATGTCGGGGGGAGTCACGCGCATCCGAAAGTCACTGAGTGTCGTACTCGCTCGACACTACTATCGGTTTCGACACCTATGAGAAATCCAACCTGTTTCGCGCGAGTGAAATACCGTTCGGCCCGCCGAACTACTGGAACCCGCGTCCGACCTCGTCCTCGTCGATGAGGTCGTCCAGTTCCTCGTTCAGGAGCTTTTCGGACTCCTCGAACGTCTCCTCCAGATCCGAGACGGTCTCCGGACGGTCGTACCCGTCGAACTCCATCGGTCCGAACGCCGGGCTCTCCAGAGCCTCCATCACGTCGTCGAAGAGGTCGGCACCGGACGTCGGCGCGTCCGCGTGTGCCTTGATGGTCTCTTCGACGCGCTTTGCCCGTGCCTCCATCTCGTCTTTCTCCGGACGCTTCTCCTCTGGATTCTGGACCGCGAACCGTCCGCCACGGTACTCCTTTTCCGGGAGGAAGTTTCCGATTTCGTCATCCAGCTTCCGGGCGACCTGCGTGCCGACGCCCCGGACCTGGTAGGGGTTTTTCGCGTACGTCTTCAAATGGTAGAGGCCAGCCTTCGGATGGCCGAGATATAGATCCTCGCCGACACCACCTGCCCGCTTTCCCCCCGCGGCTCGCCACCCTTCAGGGTCGACTCGGCGGTCAACAACGTCCTGTAAGACATCCTGCCATTCTCGAACCCGCATAGGTACACCGTGTCACGCCGAGGAGATTAACGTGTCGCTTTCTCGGATTCGGAGATGGACGGGACCTTAGAGTTATCTTTTATATTTTGGAGACATCTCTCTTCGAGGGTCGTTACGAACGGACGCGTTTGCTACTGTTAGTGCGACCGAAGTAATTGCAATGATGGTCCGGAAAGCCCCCATCCGCTCGCGGCACCGGAAGACGTTCCTGCTCACTGCGTTCGCGGGCTGCGACTTCTGTGATCACACTCACATTCTTTCGCGTGAACCGCTCGACCGACATTTCACTTCGACTCGCTCCGCTCGTCTTCAGCGAGAGGGGTCGGCGAGACGACCGAGTAAACGCGAGTTCAGTCGGAAACAAGTTCCGACAACGTCCCCCTCACTGCGTTCGCGGGACCGGGCGGCCCCTTTCAACCCACCCCACACCACCGCACCGCAACCGCACTGTGCCACACCCTCCCCAACCGACTGTGTTTCTCACTCGTCCACTCGCTGCGATACCTGCGGGCCACGGCCGCAGGTCAGCGAGACGCGGAGCGTCTCGCAAGCCTCGTCCCTCGCGCGGGCGCACTGCCGTGCGCCGTCGCGCGCCATGTGGTTGACTGGGAACGCATAGCCCGTCCAGTTGAGTGACGTGTGCGAGAAACGCGAGGGATGACGAAGGGAGCGTGCGACCGGAGGAATCGGTTGGGGAGGGAGTGGTGCGGAAATTCAGTGTCGCTCGGCTACTGTATTGACGAGAAAACTGACCCAACTCGTCGTCACAATCCGAAGTAGAGCGCGATCGTTATCGGCGTCACGATCGCCAAAATGATCTGCAACCACACGCCGACG
>NZ_JBAWAC010000202.1:0-1663 GCF_049589095.1 Haladaptatus sp.
ATGTCCGTCACGCCGCTCGGTGGCGGACTGTACGAAGTCGAAAGCCAGAGCGACAACACGTACTTCGTGGACCTGCTCTGGGGTCGCTGTACCTGCCCCGACCACATGATGCGGGGCGTCCGGTGCAAGCACATCCGGCGGGTCGCGATCGAAATCAACGAGGGGCGCGTGCCCCCGCCGGGAAAGGAGGCCGTCGAGTGTACCCGATGTGACTCGGTCGTCTTCGTGGACGAGAAGACGGCCGCCGCCGGGCCGCACTTCTGTGATCACTGTCGGCTCGAACCCGGCGAACCCGTCGTGGACCGCGCGAGCGGCGACCTGCTGGTCGTCGTTCGGATGACCGACTACAGGGCCGACCAGGTCGAGGTACCGGGCCGCGACTGCACCGTCGCCGAGTATCCGACGAACGAGGGTTACCCGGCGGACGACCCGGTGGTCGAAGTGCTCTACCCGATTCCGTCGGGGCTTCGACCCGAACAGGTCGAGTCGCGTCACCTTCGGCGCTACTCGTTCCCGCGCTCGCGGCTCAAGCGGCCGGGACGACCGGACGACCAGTCCGAGTTGACCGACTTCCCGGACGCCGAGTAGTCGGATCGATTTTTCAGCATTTTCGAATCCACTGCGAAGACCGCTATTCCAAAATCTCCGTCGCCTCTTCCACCGAGAGAACGCCTTGATCGACCGCGTGTAGGATGTCCGAGACGCTGTGTTTCGATTCTTCGTCCTCGTCGTCGCTTTGGAGGTCGTCCATCGAGTCCCCGTCCTCCAGCGCTTTCTCCTTTTTCACCCGGTAGTTCCCACCCTTCGTCTGGTGAACGTCGGCGGGGTGGAAGAAGTACCAGTCCTCGCGGTCGAAGCGCACGCCGATCTTCGGCTTCGCGCCGAAGTTCTGCGAGAAGTAGACCAGCGCCTCGACTTCCTCCCCCGTGAGATAGATCGGGTCGCCAGAACTCGATTTCGCCTCGATGGCATAGAAGACGTTCCCGTTCCCGGCCAGCACGTCCGGCAGTTCGCGCTGGGTCGCACCCCCGCTCGCGGGAGCACGCATGACCGCAAATCCGACCTCGTCCAACCTGTTAACGAGTTCACGCTCCCGTCTGTCGCCTTTCCGATTCGCCATGTTGTCGATGGTCGGCGGTCGCGGGCAATAAAACGGCCGATAGCGCAGTGGAAGTGAACCCGACGGCGTGATGATTCGAGCTTTGAGTCGCAGTAGCTCCGAGGAAAGTCCAGAAAGCTCCCGTCCGTTCGCTACGACGAGACGTTTCTGATTCATATGTGATTTCAATAACTGCGATGAGGACCTCGAAAGCCCCCGCCCGCTCGCGGTCGCTCGCCGACATCTTCCCTCGGTTTGCGTTGCTCACCTCGGGAAGAGGGGTCAGCGAGACGACCACGCGTTGCGCGAGCGGGCGGCCCCTTTCATCCCACCCAAACCGCCACCGCACCACACCCTCCCCAACCGATTCGCTCCACTCCTTACCAGTCGTTCCGCTCATCCCTCGCACGATAGCCAGTCAGGCCCTCGGCCGAGATGGCCTCGGGCCTGCTGGCCCGCGCGCCACTCGGCGGGACGGGCTTGGTGATACCGACCAACCGCACGGCGCGCGAGGGACGAGTATCGCAGCGAGTGAAACGAGCGAGAAACACAGTCGGTTTGGGG
>NZ_JBAWAC010000203.1:0-3495 GCF_049589095.1 Haladaptatus sp.
TCACCTATTCTATCTATCTTACCTATCTCGATGTTTCACTCCGTCTATCCCCCGTATTCTGCTCAAACCGTGATCTTACCGACCCCTCGCGTGTCATTCATCTCCCGTGTCTTCCTTCTCTGTTCTACCTATTCTCTCTATTCTGTCTATCTCGGCTCTCGTTCCTATCTCCCCTTTCCCATCTATCCTACGTGGCCTACTCTATCTGTGCTACCTATTCTATCTATCCAACCTATTCAACCTATTTTATCGATTCCAGCTATCCCAACGGCTCTATCTATTTTATCTACCCTCCACATTTCATCTGTTCTATCTCACCTATTCCAGATATTGTCTCTATCTCCTCTTGTTCACCTATTCTATCTATCCTATCTTTCTCACCTGCTTTGCCTCTCGTCCGATTATCCGCGGTCGTTCGGTTCCCGATGGTTCGACCGTTATTTCGTCCACGTATTGTCGATACGATTATGAGGCGTGCCCACGGATGGCACGCTGAATGATCCGTCCAGCGATTCAACTCTACACGCTCCGTGACCTCGACGAACCGCTCACGAAAACCATCTCCCGCGTCTCCGAGACGACGTACGACGGTGTCGAATTCGCCGGGTTCCACGACCAGTCACCGGAAACCATCGCCACGGCACTCGACGACTCCGACCTCGAACCGGTCGGTGCGCACGTCGGCCTGGACGCGTTGGAGTCGGAGTACGACGCCGTCGTCTCGGAGTACGGGACGGTCGGCTGTGACCGAATCGTCGTCCCGTCGTACGGTACGGACGGTTTCGAGTCCACTTCGGCCATCGCCGAGACCGCGAACCACCTCTCGGAACTCGCCGACCGACTCGCGGACGACGGCTTCCGACTGTCTTACCACAACCACGCGTACGAGTTCGAGGCTATCGAGGGCGACTCCGCCACCGCGTACGACGAGTTCGTCGCGCGGAAAAGCGACAGCCTCGAACTGGAGTTCGATGTCGGACTCGCTCGGTTCGGCGGCGTCGACCCGCTTTCGTATCTCGACCGATACGCCGACGACATCTCGCTCGTCCACCTGACCGACACGGTTCCCGGCGACGATGCCACGCTGCACGTCGATCTTGGGGAGGGCGTCCTCGACCTCGATGCGTGTGTTCGGGCGGCCGACGATACCGGTGCCGAGTGGCTCATCCACGAAAACGGGTTGACGGAGAACCCCGCAGCAACGTTGGAATCGAGCGCGATTCGCGTCGGTGAACTGCTCGATAGCGCGTAATCGTCCGGCGCGATTCGATACCGCGGACGTGCATTTCGTCGTTCGTCCCTTCGGACTTTCCCCCGTCCAAATCCTTATCACAACGCGGTAGGACGTAGCCATATGCGACGCATCGTCCTCGTCGGAAGGAACGGCTCGATACGAGCACATGCCGAGCGATACGCTCGCTTCGAGGATACGACCGTCGCCGGGGTCGTTCTCGACTCCGACTCCGGCACCGATTCCGACTCCGGCACCGACCCCCTCGACGGAATCGACGCGCCACGATACGACTCGCTGGCAACCGCACTCGATACGGTCGGCGCTCACGGCGTCGATACCTGCGGGTCGGGCGTCGGACGTACCGACACGATAGATACCGCGCTCTCCGCCGACGTCCCGGTTCGGTGTGACCCGCCGCTCTCGCTCGACGACGCGGCGACCGAACGACTCGTTTCGCGCGCATCGACTGGAACCGGATGGGTACTCGTCCGTTCCCCACATCGCTTCTCCCGGCTGTACGACCGACTCCGAGCGGGCGTCGAAACGGGGAGCATCGGAACGATCGGCGTCGCTCGAATCAAGCGAACCGCACCGTTCGACGGCCCCGGCTGGAACGTCTCGTATGCCGGTGTGCAACGCGAAAATCCCGTCGAAGACGTTCTCTGTGAGGTTCTCGCTCACGACTTCGACGTCTTGGAATGGACGTTCGACGCCGTCGAGCGGGTCTTCGTCCGCACTCGGTCCGGGGAGGGATACGCTCACGGGCACGCGCTCCTGACCTTTCGGGGTGGCGGCCGAGCGACCGTCGAAACGACGTGGGGACGGGACGACGCTCCCGCCCCACGACTCCACGTCGAGTACAGCGGCAATCACGGTCGGCTCGACTTCCACGAGCGCGATGCAGCTACCGCTCTCTCGGACGGAAGGCGGTGTCTCACCGTCGATCCCATCGAAGACGATTGCCGTGGTCGCTCGCTTCGAGCGTTCGTGGATTCGGTTCGCGGCGAGAAACGGCACCCCGAAACCGTCTCCGACCGCGCTGCGACACGGATTGCGATCGCCACCCGCCGGTCGGCGGACTGCGGGAAACCGATCACGCTCACGGGGGACGACACGTGACGATTCGACTCGGTATCTGTTCGACGGCTCACGTCAACTCCGGAGTGTACGCGTCCCTCATCTCACAGCTTCAGGGGGTCGAACTCGTCGGCATCTCGGACGAAAACCGCGAACGTGCGCGCCGACAGGCCAACGCGGTCGGAACGTCCGTGCTGTCACAGCACCAGTTGATGGGGGAAACCGACGGGATCGTTCTCTGTTCGCCGACCTCCCGTCACGGCGAACTCATCGACCTCGCGCTCCAGTACGACGTGGCGATCCTCTGTGAGAAACCCCTCGCGACGTCGGTCTCGGACGCCGCTGCGATTCGGGACCGGTGTGCGGAAAGCGACGTGGTCGCCGGGATGGCCATGCCGATCCGATGTAGCCGCCCGATGCGACGGCTGAAGGAACGGTACGAGGTGGGCGAACTCGGCGATCTCGTCGCCGTCTCGGGCATCAATCGCGGTCGAATGCCCGGCGGCTGGTTCGTCAACCCGGACCTCGCGGGCGGTGGTGCGGCCGCCGACCACACCGACCACATCGTGGATATCGTTCGGTGGCTCACCGGTGAGGAAGTCACCGAGGTGTACGCCGAGATGGATACCAGATTCTACGATATCGCCGTCGAAGACGTGAACCTGCTGTCGATGGAACTGTCGAACGGCGCGCCGTTCGTCCTCGACGGGTCCTGGAGCACCCCACAGGAAAGTTCGTTTTGGGGAGACGCGGAGGTCGAACTCGTCGGGTCGAACGGAACCCTCTCGGCCGACTGTTTCGGCCAACGATATACCAGTATCTGCGATACAAATCACGGCAACCACAACGAAACCCTGTACTGGGGTGCCGACCCGAACAACGAACTCCTGAACGACTTCGTCGAGGCGATTCGTACCGGACGGGAGCCCGTGACGCCGATGGACGAAGCCGTCAAGACGACCGCCGTCATGGAAGCGGCCTACGAATCCATCGAGCGGGACGAACCGGTCGAAGTCGCGTACTGACGCCGAGGCGAAAGCGAGTCGCGATCAGTCCAACGAGGCCGTCTCGGTCGTCTCGACTGCGATGGACTCGCCCCGTTTTGCGGATTCGTACGCGGCTTCCACGACGGCGACGTCGCGTACGGCGTCCGCACCGGTTTTGAGCGGCGGTCGGTTCTCCGC
>NZ_JBAWAC010000204.1:0-2704 GCF_049589095.1 Haladaptatus sp.
GTACGGGGGTGAGGAGGTTTTTGGTCCAGCTTTTGCCAAGGAGCCAGTAGAAACGACGACTGCGATGGTCGTCGTTTCTGCCTGCGACTGCAGCAAAAGGTGGTAGGGAAGGGCTTAAACGCCCTCACGTGATAGCGTTTCGTATGAAGCACGTGACGATTCCGCAGGACAGGATTGGTGTTCTCATAGGCCAAGGTGGTGAGACGATGCGAGAAATCGAAAGCCGTGCAGAGGTGCGTCTCGATATCGACTCGGACGACGGTTCCGTGCGCGTCGAACAGACCGGCGACCCGCTTCAGGGGTTGAAAGCACCTGACATCGTGAAGGCCATCGGTCGAGGGTTCTCACCCGAGGAGGCGCTTGCGTTGCTCGACGACGACTTGATGCTGTTCGATCTCGTGGATATCGAAGCTGCAGCGCGTAACAAGAACGACCTTCAACGACAGAAGGGCCGTCTCATCGGTGAGAACGGTCGAACACGGCAATTGCTGGAGGAACTATCGGGTGCGAACGTCGTCATTTACGGAACGACGCTCGGCATCATTGGCCAACCACAGCAGGTCGAAGTCGTTCGAAGCGCAGTCGAGATGCTCCTCGACGGTGCGCCACACGGCTCGGTGTACTCCTTCCTCGAACGCAAACGCAACGAGATGAAGCGCCAAGGGATGGAATACCACCAGTTCAGCGGTTAAATCCGATTTTTCACATATAAATAATTCGTGTTACTCCGTGGCACTCGCCGTCGAGAGGCTCGTGTGCCTCGTTCTCACGGCACCAAGGAAAGATTTATATAGAATCGCAATCAACGGATATGATGACTATGTCACAACCAATGGGCAACCAGCCACTTATCGTTCTTTCCGAGGACAGTCAGCGAACCTCCGGACGGGACGCACAATCGATGAACATCACGGCCGGGAAAGCGGTCGCAGAGGCCGCACGTACCACACTCGGCCCGAAAGGGATGGACAAGATGCTCGTCGATTCGACGGGCGACGTCGTCGTAACGAACGACGGTGTAACCATCCTCAAAGAGATGGACATCGAGCACCCGGCGGCGAACATGATCGTCGAAGTCGCCCAGACGCAGGAAGACGAAGTCGGCGACGGGACGACCAGCGCCGTCGTCATCGCTGGTGAACTCCTCCAGAAGGCGGAGGATCTGCTCGAACAGGACATCCACGCCACGACCCTCGCACAGGGGTACCGTCAGGCCGCCGAGAAGGCGAAGGAAGTCCTCGAAGAGAACGCGATCGAAGTCGATGCCGACGACACCGAGTACCTCGAAAAGATCGCCGCGACGGCGATGACCGGCAAAGGCGCGGAGAACGCCAAAGACCACCTCGCCAACCTCGTCGTTAGCGCCGTGCAGAGCGTCGCCGACGAGGACGGCGTCGACACGGACAACATCAAAGTCGAGAAGGTCGTCGGTGGCACCATCGACAACTCCGAACTCGTCGACGGCGTCATCATCGACAAGGAGCGCGTCCACGACAACATGCCGTACTTCGCCGAGGACGCCAACGTGGCCCTCGTCGACGGCGCGCTCGAAATCGCCGAGACGGAAATCGACGCGGAAGTCAACGTCACCGACCCCGACCAACTCCAGCAGTTCCTCGACCAAGAGGAATCCCAACTGCGTGAGATGGTTGACTCGCTGGTCGACGTCGGCGCCGACGTCGTCTTCGTCGACGGTGGCATCGACGACATGGCACAGCACTTCCTCGCACAGGAAGGCATCCTCGCCGTCCGCCGTGCGAAGTCGAGCGACATACAGAAACTGGCCCGCGCGACCGGTGCCACGCTCGTCAACAACGTCAACGACATCACCGAGGCCGACCTCGGCGTCGCCGGAAGCGTCGCTCAGAAGGATGTCGGCGGCGACCAGCGCATCTTCGTCGAGGAAGTCGAAGAGGCGAAATCGGTCAGCCTCATCCTCCGCGGCGGAACGGAACACGTCGTCGACGAAGTCGAGCGCGCAATCGAGGACAGCCTCGGTGTCGTTCGCGTCACGCTCGAGGACGGCAAAGTGCTCCCCGGCGGTGGCGCTCCGGAAACGGAACTCGCCCTCTCCCTGCGTGACTACGCTGACAGTGTCGGCGGCCGCGAACAGCTGGCCGTCGAAGCGTTCGCTGACACGCTGGAAGTCATCCCGCGCACCCTCGCCGAGAACGCGGGTCTCGACCCCATCGACTCGCTCGTGGACCTCCGTAGCAAACACGACGGTGGACAGACGAGCGCAGGTCTCGACGCATACACCGGCGACATCGTCGACATGGAAGAGGACGGCGTCGTCGAGCCGCTCCGCGTGAAAACGCAAGCGGTCGAAAGCGCTACGGAAGCGGCCGTCATGCTCCTCCGCATCGACGACGTCATCGCGGCTGGTGACCTCTCCGGTGGCAAAGTCAGCGACGACGATGACGAAGGCGGCGCGCCCGGCGGTGCCCCCGGCGGAATGGGTGGCATGGGCGGTATGGGCGGCATGGGCGGTATGGGCGGCGCGATGTAAGTTTCGACGAAAGGAGAAACTTCATCGACAGCCGAGGGAACCTCGGCCAAGGCTATGTAAGAGAGGTTTCGAAGACACCTCTACTGTCGAACGGGCTGTGCCCGTGAGAAAATTTCGACGAAAGGAGAAATTCATCGCACGACCGAGACCTCCTCGGTCGAGGCTAGTGAAAATCGGTCAACGACCGGTTTTCAT